>NZ_JBEOTA010000016.1:0-229185 GCF_040303265.1 Streptomyces sp. NPDC096040 | reverse complement strand
ACGTGCGCGACAGCTCGGCCGCCTGCTCGTCCGTGGGGTAAAAGCGGTACTTGAACGCCCGCTTGACCTGCTGCGTCACGCCTCACACCGTATCAAATTCCGTGTGAGTAGCGGGTGTCGGCCGGTGGACGGTGGACGCCGGTCCGCCCTGGCGGCGAACCGGCTTTCCCTGCCCTGCTCCGCAGGAGCTTCGTTTCCTCCCCCGGCTGAAGCCGGGGGTATCCACGAAGGAGAACCCCGATGAACCGGGGGGTGCCGGCCGTCCTCCTGACTCACTCGTCTTTCCTGCAGGCGGAAGCCTGGCGAGGACGTTCGGCCGGTTGCCGTGTTGAAGGCTCGGTCGGAACTCGAGGCACGAAGTGAGCCCGCCCTGGGCTCTGTCAAAGGGGCGCGGGCCCCGTAGCGTGTGCAGCGAATGCGGCCAGGAGGCGTCGGGTGATGTCACCGACGTCCCCGCAGCCGTCGATCTCGTGGAGGACACCGGCCCGCCGGTAGCGTGCGAGCAGCGGTTGCGTCTGCCGTGTGTGGGCCCTCAGGCGCACCCGGGCGGTCTCCGTCGCGTCGTCGCCGCGCTGGACGAGGCGGTGCCCGCAGCTGTCGCACTGCCCGGGGGTGCGCGGCTTCCTGGTGTCGAGGTGGTAGCCGTTCCCGCATCCGCCGCAGATTCGGCGTCCGGTCAGGCGGCGCAGCAGTGTCTGACCGGGGGCGGTCAGGTGCAGGACCGCGGCGAGCCGTCGCCCCTCGCCGGCCAGTGCGCTGTCGAGGGCTTCGGCCTGCGTGAGCGTGCGCGGAAAGCCGTCCAGCACGACGCCCGCCGCGCAGGACACGTCGAGGATCCGATCCAGGGCCATCTCGGTCACCAGGTGGTCCGGGACGAGGTCTCCGCGCCGCATGTGCGCGGCCGCGGCGGTGCCGAGCCGGGTGCCCTGCGCGACATGGCGGCGCAGGAGATCTCCGGTGGACAGATGGGGAATGCCCAGAGCCTGCCGCAGCCGCGCGGCCTGGGTGCCCTTTCCCACGCCGGGCGGGCCGATGAGGAGGAGATCCATGAGGTGCCTTCCGTCGTGCGTGCCGGTGCCCCCACCGTGCTCGGCGGCCCACTGCGCGGGCAAGGACGGTCGGCCGGTGGTGGGCCGGGGACGACGAAAGGTCGTTAGAGCACGGCGAACGGTCGGCCGCCGGCAGACCGTCACGGCCGCCCGGTCACCCTTGCACCTCAGGACGGCAAAGCCGTCAGACGTCAGGCAGATGTCATCGTCCGCGCCGGACCGGCCCCGCGGGTTCGGGCACGTGCATCGCCAGCATGAGGTCCTCCGCGCCGGCGGGAGGCCGCCCCAGCCAGGAGACCACCACCATCGCCGCGAAGGCCAGCGGCACCGACCAGGCAGCAGGCTGCAGCAACAGGACCCCTGGCCAGCCCGCAGGGGCCGCGCGCAGCGCGGAGGCCACCGCGGCGCCGGCGGCCGACACCCCGCCGACCACCAATCCGGCACCGGCACCGGCTGCCGTCAACCCGCGCCACCAGATACCGAGGAGCAGCAGGGGGCAGAGCGTGGACGCGGAGATGGCGAAAGCCCAGCCGACCACGACGCTGATCTCCAGCGAGCGTGCGGGCAACGCCAACAGCACCCCCACCGCGGCCCCCACTCCGACCGTCACCCGTAGATCGCGCAGCGAGCCGGTGAGCAGATCGTGACCGATGGCCCCGGCGACCACCAGCAGCAGCCCGGACGAGGTGGCCAGGAAGGCCGCGTAGGCGCCGGCCGCGACGACCGCCGACAACACGGCGCCCCATGGCGGGCCCAGCACCGCCGCGGGCAGGACCAGGGCCACCATGTCGGTGGGCCCGGTGAGGTACAGCTGCGGGACCGCCGTCCGGCCCAGCAGCCCGTACACGGCCGGGGCGAGGTAGAAGAGGCCGAGCAGGGCCAGGGTGACCACCACCGCGCGGCGGGCGGCCGCGCCGTCCGGGCTGGTGTGCAGTCGTACGAGGATGTGCGGCAGACCGGCCGTGCCCAGGACCGTGGCCACCAGGAGCGACCATGTCTGGAACAGGGGATGTGCGCCGCCGGGAAGGTGGAGGAGGGGTGTGCGCCAGTCGGCACCACCCAGTTCCGCGGCGCCACGCACCCGGGGGACCGTGGATCCTCGGGGGAAGCGCACTCGGGAGCCGTCCGCGACGGCGTGGCGTCCCGGCGCCCAGGTGGCCGTCCGGTCGCCGACGGTGACATGGGTCGGGGTACGCACCTCGAGGACCGCCGGTGTGCGGAACTCCACGGTGGTGGCCTGCGCGAAGTGGGTGCCCTCCTCCGGGTGGACGGCCGCGGACCGCCCCGCCGGCCCGATCGCGATGATCAGCGCCAGTGCGGGTACCGCCAGGAACAACAGCTTCACGGCGTACTGGAAGGCCTGGACGTAGGTCGCCGAGCGCATGCCGCCGAGCGCTACGGTCACAGCCACGACAGTCCCTGCCAGCAGCACGCCCAACGGGTACGGGACACCGCCGAAGCGGGCCAGGATGCGGCCCGCGCCCTGGAACTGCGGCACCAGATAGGTCCAGCCGACGAGCAGCACGGCCATGCCCGCCAGACGCCGGGCGAGCGGCGATGTGAGCCGGTTCTCCACGAAGTCGGGCACGGTGTAGGCACCAGAGCGCCGCAGCGGCGCCGCGACCGCGACGAGCAGCACCAGGAAACCGGCGGTGAAGCCCACCGGAAACCAGAGCACACCGACACCGCTCTCCAACACCAGGCCCGCGACGCCCAGGAAGGAGGCCAGGGAGAGGTACTCGCCGGCGATGGCGGCCCCGTTCAGCGCCGGGGACACGCCGCGGGCGGCGACCAGGAAGTCGCCCGTGCTGCGCACCACCCGCACGCTGAACATCCCGATCCCCAGCGCGGCCAGCGCCACCAGGGAGATCAGGGCGATGGTCATCGCGTCCGCTCCGCCCGCTCGGCACGGCGTAGCAGGAACAGCGCGGCGAGCAGCAGCAGCGGGTAGAGAAACACGCCGACGAGCAGCCAGGACAGCGGGATGCCGGCCAGCCGGATCGTGCCCAGCTGCGGCAGAGTGGCGATCAGGAGCGGCAGGGCCAGCAACAGGGTGGCCAGTGCCAGCACCGTCAAGCCGGCGAGTCGGCGCTGCCGCAGGTAGGCGCGCCGGGCGGCGCGTGCGTCGAAGTCCGGCGGCAGGACCAGGTGCCGACCGGCCGCCGAGCGTCTGGCCAGGGCCAGCCGGGTCTGGGGGCTCACCACCGCCACGCGGCGTGGCCGGGTCATCGCCGCACCCCGCCGACGCGACCCTCCCGGGCCGCGGCGAAGAGCTGTTCCTTCAGCTGCCGGGAGTGGCGGCGGCTGACCGGGACGTCACCGCCCGCCGTGTGCGCGACCAGCTGGCCCACGGCATCGGTCCGCAGGTCCTCGACGGCCCGCAAGGACAGCAGGAAGCTGCGGTGCACGCGCAGGAACCCGGCCGGGTTCCAGCTGCGTTCGAGTGTGGACAGCGGCATGCGGAGCAGGAACCGCCCGTCCCGCGTGTCCAGTCGCACGTGGTCCCCGTGCGCCTCCACGAACCGGACCTGCTCCCGCCGCACGTAGCGGGTGCGCCCCTGCGACTCCACCTTGAGCACGGCCAGGTCGCCGGCCGGTCGGGGTGGTGTCGCGGCAGGAGGGAGGGGCGCGGTGCGGGCCTGGTGGACCCGATCGAGCGCCTGCCGTACCCGTCCGGCGGAGGCGGGCTTGAGGAGGTAGTCGACGGCACCGATGCCGAAGGCGTCGACCGCGTGCTGCTGCGAGGCGGTGACGAAGACCACGGCCGGTGGCCGCGCCAGCCGGGAGAGCACCGCGGCCAGTTCCATGCCGTCCAGTCCGGGCATGCCGATGTCGAGGAAGGCCGCGTCGAACTCGCGGTGCCGCAGCAGCTTGAGCGCGGACATCGCGTCGGGCGCCGCGGCAACCTCGCCCACACCGGGGGCGCCGCGCAGCAGGTGCACCAGTTCGTCGAGGCTGAGCGGCTCGTCCTCCACGACCAGTACGGACAGTTCCCGCGTCATCTCGTCGCCATCCCGGGTCTGGACAGCGGCACCCGGAAGGTGACGCGGGTGCCCGCGCCGGGCGCGGTCTCCACGACCAGCCCGTATTCCGGGCCGTACAGGGTACGAAGCCGCTGGTCGACGTTGGCGATGCCGATCCCGGAGCGTTCGCCCCGCCCGGACAGCACAGCTTCCGCCAGCTCCGGATCCATGCCCGCGCCGTCGTCCTCGACGGTGATGGTGCAGTCGGGGCCCACGGCGGCGCCGATGACGGTCACCGTCCCGCCTCCCGACCGCGGCTCGATGCCGTGCCGGATCGCGTTCTCCACCAGCGGCTGAAGGCTGAGGAACGGCAGCGTCACCGGGAGGACTTCGGGGGCGACCCGCACCGAGGTCGACAGCCGGGAGCCGAAGCGGGCCCGCTCGAGCTGCAGGTACACCTCGATGGCGCGGAACTCCTCTGCGACGGTGGTGAACTGTCCACGCCCTGAGAATGCGTAGCGGGCCAGTTCGGAGAACTGCACCAGCAGATCCCGCGCTCGCTCCGGGTCGGAACGCACCAGGGACGCGATCGCTGAGAGCGCGTTGTACAGGAAGTGCGGCGAGATCTGGGCGCGCAGCCGACCGAGCTCGGCCAGGGCGAGTTCTTCTCTGGCAAGGCCCAGGACGGCCCGCTCCAGAGCCTCGCCGAGCCAGTCCGCGAGCGCCTCCACCTGCTCGCCCACGACCTCGTCACCGGCCGCCACCAGCGCCCCCGTGGGCTCCGTACCGGTGAGCAGCGGCGCGGCGACGGCGCTGCCGGCCCGCGCCGGGCGACCTGAGGCGAGAGCCCGGTCCGCGAGCTCGCGCACGTCCTCGCGTACTTTTCCGGCGGTGCCGAGCGGGCCGGACAGGTCGCACAGGACGACCCCGTCGGCGCCCAGCAGCTTGCGCGCCCGGCGTGCTACGCGGTCGGCGGCCTGCGGCGTGAGGCCCTCGGCGAGCTCGTCGACCATCCCGCGGGCCGACCGCAGCACCGTGGCCACGTCGGCGCCGCCGGCTCTGAGCAGATGACGCCGATGCCTGATCCCGGCCTGGTGGACACCGATCACGTACTCACCGTACGACCCCGCGGCCCGCCGTGCCGTGCACCGCCTGGGCGGCCGTTCGTCGCGCCGCGGGGACCGCTCGTCGCATCCGGAGCGCGGCCCGTCGCAGGGCCCTTCCGGCGGAGCGACGGCAGGCGCAGGGTCGGAACCAGGCATTCCGCCCGGGACCACAGAGGACCCAGGACCGCAGAGGACCGAACCGGCGGAGCCGCGACCACCCCCACGGACAGAGGAGCAACACCGTGACGGACCGCACTCCGCATCCGCTTCCGCTTCCGCAGAGCGACCGGCTGACGACAGCCGGAACCCTCCCCGCGCCGACCGCCTTCCCACGACGTCCTCAGACGGACACCGGGGCCCTTTACGCCCAGGCCGCTGCCGACCGGCTCGGCTTCTGGGCGGAACAGGCCCGCCACCTCACCTGGGACAAGCCGTTCACCACCGTGCTGGACGACACCGAGGCACCCTTCTACCGCTGGTTCACCGACGGCACGCTCAACGCCTCCGCCAACTGCCTCGACCGCCATGTGGCCGCCGGTCTCGGTGACCGCGTCGCCTACCACTGGCACGGCGAGGAGGGCGAGACCCGGACGATCACGTACGCGGGGCTGCTGGAGGAGGTGCAGCGGTTCGCGAACGCGCTCAAGGGACTCGGTGTCTCCGCCGGCGACGTGGTCGGCGTCCACCTGCCGATGATCCCCGAGGCCATCGTGGCGATGCTCGCCTGCGCCCGGATCGGCGCCATCCACAACGTCGTCTTCGGCGGCTTCGCGCCGCGGGCGGTCGGCGAACGGATGACGGCCTGCGCGGCCAAGGTCCTGGTCACTGTCGACGGCTCCCGCCGCAAGGGCCGCATCACCGCCGTGAAGCAGGCCCTGGAGGAGGTCCTGGAAACCCTGCCCGCCCTGGAACACGTCGTGGTCGTCGGCGCCGCCGAGGCGCCGTGCCCCATGCTGCCCGGCCGCGACAGTTGGTACGCCGACCTGTGCGCCTCGGCCGACCCGGAGTGCCCCGCCGTGCCGCTGCCGGCCGAGCACCCGCTGTTCATCCTCTACTCGTCGGGATCCACCGCCGCGCCCAAGGGCATCGTCCACACCACCGGCGGCTACCTGACCGGTGTCTCCTACAGCCACCGGATCGTCTTCGACCTGGCCCCGGAACACGACGTCTGGTTCTGCACCGCCGACATCGGCTGGATCACCGGCCACAGCTACCTGGTCTACGGCCCGCTGCTCAACGGCGTCACCTCGGTGCTCTTCGAGGGCGCGCCCGACCACCCCCACAAGGCCATCTGGTGGGAGCTGGTGGAGCGCTACGGCGTCACCCAGCTGTACACGGCCCCCACCGCCGTCCGGGCCGCCATGAGCTGGGGCGAGGAACTGCCGGGCCGCCACGACCTGTCCTCGCTGCGGCTGCTGGGCAGCTGCGGCGAGCCCATCGACCCCACGGCGTGGCACTGGTACCACCGGGTGATCGGCGGCGGCCGCTGCCCGGTCGTGGACACCTGGTGGCAGACCGAGACCGGCAGCATCATGATCGCCCCGCTGCCGGGGACCACCGTGACCAAGCCGGGATCGGCCACCCGTCCGCTTCCGGGCGTGTCCGCCGAACTCCTCGACGCCGACGGCACCCCGATCACCACCGGGACCGGACTCCTGGCCCTCACCGCGCCGTGGCCCAGCATGCTCCGCACCCTGTACGGGGACGACGAGCGGTATCTCGACACCTACTTCTCCCGCTTCGGCAAGGAGACCTACCTGGTGGGCGACGCCGCCCGGCTGGACGAGGACGGCTGCTTCTGGATCCTCGGCCGGACCGACGACGTGATCAACGTCTCCGGCCACCGGCTCTCCACCGCCGAGGTGGAGTCGGCCGTCGCCGCGCACCCGGCCGTCGCCGACGTGGCCGTGGTCGCGCTCCCGGACGAGCTGACCGGCCAGGCCGTGGTGGCGTTCGTGACGCCGACCGGCGGCCGCCCGGGCGACGCGGCGTTGGAGACCGAGCTGCGCGAGCACATCGCGATCCGTATAGGCAAGCTGGCCCGCCCCAAGAGGATCGTCTGGGCCGCGGACCTGCCCAAGACGCGCTCCGGGAAGATCATGCGCCGCCTGCTGCGCGACCTGCTGACCGGCCAGGCCACCGGCGATGTGACGACGCTCGGAGAACCGGACGTGATGGCCGCCCTCACCGCCGTGACCCACCCCACCCACTGATCACCCACCCCACCCGCTGACCGCACGACACGAGAACTGGCATCCCCATGCACAAGCACACCAAGCGCGGCATCGTCGTCCTGAGCGGTGTCCGCACCCCCGTCGGAAAGTTCGGCGGTGCGCTCGCCGAGGTCCCCCCGGCCGATTTGGCCACACTGGTCACCCGCGAGGCGCTGCAGCGCAGCGGCCTCGTCCCCGAGGACACCGGACAGGTGGTCTTCGGCCACGTCATCCCCACCGAGCCGCGCGACCTCTACCTGGCCCGGGTGGCCGCCGTGCAGGCCGGACTGCCGGTTTCGGTCCCGGCGATGAACGTCAACCGGCTGTGCGGCAGCGGCCTGCAGGCTGTCGTCTCGGCCGCCCAGAGCATCGCACTGGGCGACTGCCAGGTCGCGGTGGGCGGCGGCGCCGAGGCGATGAGCCGCGCTCCCTACTGGCTCCCGCAGGCCCGCTGGGGCGCCAGGATGGGGGACGGCCGGATGCTCGACGCCATGGTCGCGGCGCTCACCGATCCCTTCGACGACATCCACATGGGCGTCACCGCCGAGAACGTCGCCGAGCGCTGGGAGATCTCCCGCGAGGACCAGGACCAGCTGGCGCTCACCAGCCACCGCCGGGCCGCCGCCGCGACCGCCGAGGGCCGCTTCACCGACCAGATCGTCCCGGTCGACGTCCCCACTCGCAAGGGCACCGTCCGGGTCACCACCGACGAGCACACCCGCCCCGGCATCACCGAGGCCGACCTCGCCAAGCTGCGCCCGGCCTTCAGGCCCGACGGCACCGTCACCGCGGGCAACTCCTCCGGCATCAACGACGCGGCCGCGGCGGTCGTTCTCGCCGACGCGGCCGCCGCCGGCGAACGCGGCCTGGAGCCGCTGGCCCGCCTCGTGGCCTACCGCCATGTCGGGGTCGAGCCGGCCTACATGGGCATCGGGCCGTCCCCCGCGATCAGCCGCCTGCTGGAGGACACCGGTCTGAAGGTCGACGACATCGACGTGTACGAGGTCAACGAGGCGTTCGCCGCCCAGGCCCTCGCCGTGACGCGCGAGCTCGGCCTGCCGCCCGAGCGCATCAACCCCAACGGCAGCGGCATCGGCCTCGGCCATCCGGTCGGCGCCACCGGAGCCGTCCTCACCGTGAAGGCCCTGCACGAACTGCGTCGCATCGGCGGCCGCTACGCCGTGGTGTCCATGTGCATCGGCGGCGGCCAGGGCATCGCCGCACTGTTCGAACGTGAGGGAGGAGACCGGTGATGGCCGCCGACAGCCCGTTCGGCGACTGGGCCCAGAAGCCGTTCCGCGACTGGTACGAGGCCATGGAGCAGCAGGCCGCCAAGACCACCGAGCAGCTCGTCTCGGGCGGCCCCTTCGCCGAACTGCTGGGCCTGACCGCCGGCAACTTCGCCGCCCTGACCCGCATCAGCGGCGACACCTGCGACCTGATGCTGCGCAACATGCGGCTGGCGGGCCGGGCGGACGTGTCCCGGCTGGGCCGCCAACTCGCCCGCACCGAGGACAAGTTGGAACGCGTACTGCAAGAGGTCGAGGACCTGCGCGACCAGCTCCCGGACCGCGCGGCCGGTGAGGAGGCGGGGCCATGACCGCCGGTCACCCCTTGCGCCCGGCCAGAGTGCTGGCCGAGACCGCCAACCTGATCCTCACCGCGGACCGGGCGAACGTCGCGGCCACCCCCCGCGACGCCGTCTGGACCCATCGCACGACCACGCTCTACCGCTACCGCAGCGACCGGCGCCGCCACCCCGTCCCGGTGCTGCTGGTGTTCGCGCTGATCAACAGGCCGGACGTGTTCGACCTCAGGCCGGGGAACTCCTTCGTGGAGTTCCTGCTCGCCGAGGGGTTCGACGTCTACCTGCTCGACTGGGGCGTCCCCGACGAGGAGGACGCCGACCGGGGCCTGGAGCACTACGTCTGCGACCAGTTGCACTGGGCGGTACGCCGAGTGCTGCGCAGCTCCGGCAGCGACCGGCTGTCCCTGGCCGGCTGGTGCATGGGCGCGGCGTTCACCGCGATGTACGCGGCACTGCACCCGGGCGGCCCGGTCGTCAACACCGTTTTGCTCACCATGCCGTACGACACCGAGGGCAGCGTGTACCGACGCTGGGTCACGGCCGACACCTACGACGTGAGCGCTCTCGCGGACCTGCGGGTCATCCCCGGCCACGCCATCGACTGGGCGAACAGGATGCTCAAGCCGGTGGGCAACTACGTGACCACCTACCGCAGGCTGTGGGACCAGGTGGAGCAAGGCTCCGTCGACCGGGAGGCGTTCCAGTCGATGGCACGGTGGGTGGCCGACAATCCGCCATTCCCGGCCCGCGCCTACCGGGAGTGGATCACCTGGCTCTACCAGGACAACCGCTTCGCCGCGGGCACACTCCGCCTGCGCGGGCGCCGGGTCGACCCCGCCAGGATCGACGCCGCCGTCCTCGTGGTGACCGCGGCTGACGACCACATCGCCCCGCGTGCGGGCACCGTCCCCTTCCTCGACCGCGTCGGCTCCTCCGACGTCACCCACTTCGACCGCCCGGGCGGACATATCGGCCTCATGGCCGGTTCCAAGGCCCGGGACCGGATCTGGCCCGACATCGCCGACTGGCTCACCGTCCGCTCGGCCGCCACCCCCGCAAGGAGCACCTCGTGACCATCACCGCCCCCCTCGCCCCCACCACCGTCGGCCAGAGCCTGCAGGACCGGGTCGCACTCGTCACCGGCGGCACCCGTGGCATCGGCGCCGCCATCAGCCGCAGCCTGGTCGGCGCGGGAGCCACGGTCGCCGCCGCCTACGCCGGCAACACCATCCGCGCGCGGGACTTCCTGGACGAGTGCCGCTCCGAGTTCGGGACGGAGAACGAGCGGGTCACCGCCCACCAGTCGGACGTCGGCTCCGCGGACCACTGCCGCCGCCTGGTCGCTGACGTCGTCGAACGCCACGGCCGTATCGACATCCTGGTGAACAACGCCGGCATCACCATCGACCGCACGGCGGCCCGCATGACCGACGACGACTGGCAGCAGGTGCTGGACGTCAACCTCTCCGGTCCCTTCTATCTCGCACAGGCGGCGCTCGGCCGCATGGTGGAGCGGGGCTCGGGCCGGATCGTGATGATCTCCTCGGTGATCGGTGAGACCGGCAACATCGGCCAGGCCAACTACGCGGCCACCAAGTCCGGCCTCTTCGGCCTCACCAAGACCCTCGCCCGGGAAGCTGCCTTCCAGCTGGCCAAGTCCGGCCGCCAGGACCCCTACGGACCCGGCGTCACAGTCAACGCCGTCACCCCAGGCTTCATTGCCACCGACATGCTGGAGCACATCCCGGCCAAGGTGCTCGACCGCATCGTCGGCCAGGTCCCGCTGGGCCGGCTCGGCCGTCCCGAGGAAGTGGCCCGGCTGGTGCGCTTCCTGGCCGACGACGCCTCGGCCTACATCACCGGACAGGTCTGGGGCGTCAACGGAGGCCTCGACATGTGAACCGACAACTCCCTTCCCGCGCCCCCGCGAGGGAAGGGCCATCCCACACAACCCACCCCACAGGAGGTATTCATGCAGGGCATGAGAGCAGAAGAGTACGGCGCCACGTTCGACGCGGCCGTACGCGACCTGGTGGACATCCAGGACAAGTGTGGTCACGCCGTCAAGCAGACCGGCCTGGCCGTCGTCGAGGCCTGTGAGAAGTCGGTGGTCGCCGCGGTCCGCGCCCAGGAGCAGACCTCGCAGGCGGGTGCCGACTGGGCTGCGGACGCCGTGCGCACTCAGACCGGCCTCGCGAAGGAACTCAACGCCGTCTCACTCGGCGTGTTCCGTCAGCTCCTGGGCTGACCCGAGGGCCTCGCCCAGCCGGTGGCCGCCGCCGTGCAGGCCACCGGCTTCCGCTGGACCGAGTCCACTCCGCCACCTCGGGCAGATCCATCCGGTGCTCGCGGTTGCGGAGATGGCCGGTCAGCCTGCGAACAGGCTGCCCAGCAAGGTCACGTTGAGCGCCACCACGACCGCGCTCACCACCCAGGCGGCGTAGGTGGTCCTTCGGCGGTTGACCCAGCGGCCCATGAGGGACCGGTCACTGGTGAGCAGGACCAGCGGGATCAGGGCGAAGGAGATACCGAATGACAGGATGATCTGGCTCAGCACCAGGCTCTGGGTCGGGCCCGCGCCGACGGCGAGGACCGCGATCGCGGGGGCGATGGTGATCGTCCTGCGCAGGAGTACGGGGATCCGGCGGTCGAGGAAGCCACCCATCACCACCTCGCCCGCGTACATGCCGACGCTGCTGCCTGCCAGCCCCGACACGAGCAGGGCCAGTGCGAAGACCAGGGCGGCGGCTTGGCCGACGAGGCTGCCGTAGGCGTCGTGGGCCGCCGCGAGCGATGTGGCCGCCTGCGGGGCGCCGGGGTGGAACAGGGTCGCCGCCGACACCAGCAGGGCCACGTTCACCACGCCCGCCAGGCCCATGGCGATCAGTACGTCGGCGCGCACATGGCGCAGGAGGCGGTGGCGCAGCGGCCGGTCGGGATCGTCGGGCGGCCCGCCGGTGCCGCGAGTCAGGGAGAGGCTGTAGCGGTCGCCGGTGAGGGCCGAGTGCAGATAGATGACGTGGGGCATGACCGTGGCACCCACGATGCCGCCGGCCAGCACCAGGCTGCCGGTGCCGGACAGCCGTGGCATCAGCCCGTCGGCGGCGCCGGCGAGCGGGGCGCCGGCGCCGAGCACCTGACCGAGGAAGAGCGCGAGCAGCAAGGCCAGGCCCGCGGCCATCAGCACCTCGAAGCGGCGACGCCCCCGACCCCTCATCGGCATCATCAGCAGCGACGCCGTGCCGACGACCACGCCGCCGAGCCACAGCGGGAGGCCGAACAGCAGCTGGACGGCGATGGCGCCGCCGACCACCTCGGCGAGATCGGTCATCACGACGACCGCCTCGGCCTGCGCCCACAGCCCCCACACCACCGGCCGCCGATAGCGTGCGCGGCACAACTGCGGCAGGCTCATCCCCGTGGCGACGCCCAGCTTGGCGGAGAGGTACTGCAAGAACATCGCCACGACGTTCGCGGTGAGCAGCACCCACAGCAGCATGGGACCGAAGGCGGCGCCGGCCTGCACGTTGGTGGCGAAGTTCCCCGGATCGACATAGGCCACGGCGGCGACGAAGGCGGGGCCGAGCAGGGTGTACGACAGCCCCGAGCGCAGCCGGGGCCGCCGCTCGCCGGGAGTGCGGCCGACGGAGCCCGCTGTGCGGCGGGGGGTGAGCCGTCCCGGCCGGGCCGGGGACTCTTCGGTGGTCATGATGGGGCCACTCCCTACGGGATGTTGGAAGGCCGCGGCAGCCCCTCGGCGAGATCTCCGATCTCGGAGGAGTGGATCGAGCCGGGGTGTCCGATGACCTCCTCGACGACCAACGTCTCCGTCGTCAGCAGCAACGCCGCGATCGACGCCGCGCTCAGCAGAGCGCTCCGGGTGACCTTGACCGGATCGATGATCCCGCGCCGATGAAGGTCGGCGTAGTCGCCGAGAAGGGCATCCAGACCGCTGCCGACGGGCAGGACGGCGGTCTTCGCCTCCGCCTCCTCGGGATCGAGCCCCGCGTTGATGGCGATCCAACGCAGGGGTTCGGCCAGCGCCTTGGCGACGATGGCCCGGCCGGTCGCCGCGTCGCCGTCGGCCGGCGGGAGCGCATCGATGTCGGCGCGGGCGTGCAGCAGTGCCGAACCGCCGCCCGCGACGACGCCCTCCTCCGCGGCAGCCCGGGTCGCCGCGAGGGAGTCCTCCAGCCGCATCTGCTTCTCCTTCAGCTCGACGCCGCTGGCGGCACCGACACGGATGACGGCGACCCCGCCGGAGAGCTTGGCGATTCGCTCGCCGAGCTTGTCGCGGTCGTGGTCGTTGGTGGTGCGCTCCAGCTCGGTCTTGAGGTTCTCGATGCGTTCGGCCACGCGCTCGTCGCCGCCCGCTCCGCCGAGGACGGTGGTGGAGCGTTCGGTGGCGATGACCTTCTCGGCCCGGCCCAGGTCGCCGAGCGTGACACCCTCCAGGGTTCGGCCGGCGGTGCCCGTGATGACCCGGCCGCCGGTGAGCGCGGCCATGTCCTCCAGTTCGGCGATCCGCCGGAAGCCGAAGCCGGGCGCGCGCACGGCCAGCGAACGGAACGTGCCGTGCGCCGCGTTGGTGACGAGCATGCCGAGCGCGGGCCCGTCAACGTTCTCGGCGACGACGACCAGCGGGGACCCGGTGCGCGTGACCTGCTCCAGGACCGGCATCAGCTCCTGCACCTTGGTGATCTTGGTGTCGCAGTAGAGCAGGTACGGGTTCTCCAGCACGGCCTCCATGCGTCCCTGGTCGGTGACCATGTACGGGGAGATCCAGCCGTTGTCGAACTCCAGCCCCTCCGCGTACTCGACGCTCAGCCCGTACGCCGACGACTCCTCCACGGTGACGACTCCGGTGCGGCCGACCCGGGCCACGGCCTCGGCGATGGCCTCGCCGATCGCGGGGTCGTTGTTGGCGGACAGCGCGGCCACCCGGACGAGTTCGTCGTCGCCGGCCACCGGCCGGGCCTGGGCGCCGAGCGACTCGACGGCCGCCGCCACCGCGGTCTCGATGCCGTTCTTCAACAGCACTGGGTTCGCACCGTCGTTGACCGCCTTGAGCCCCTCACGGACGATCGCCTGGGCGAGCACGGTCGCGGTGGTCGTGCCGTCGCCGACGTCGCCGTTGGTCCGGGTGGCGACCTCTTTGACGAGTTGCGCGCCCATGTTGGCGAAGGGGTCCTTGAGCTGGATCTCGCGGGCGATGGTGACGCCGTCGTTGGTGATGGTGGGCGGCCCCGTCAGCTTCTCCAGGACCGCGTTGCGACCCTTCGGTCCGAGGGTCACACGCACCGCGTCGGCGAGCGCGTTCACCCCGCTCTCCAGGAGTGCGCGGGCTTCGGCGTTGAAGCGGAGTTCCTTGGCCATGGCTGTGTCGTCCCTTCGAAACTACGACTGCGGCAGGGGGGGGTGGCGGCGGCCGGAGTACGCTCTCCGCGGTGCGCCGACCCTCGTGCGGAGGGTCCACGGATGAATCGGCCGCCGCCACCGGCATGGGGGTACGGCTCAGGGCACGAGCACGGCGCGCCCGCGGACCCGGCCCTGGTCGAGGTCGGCCAGGGCCCGGTCGAAGTCGGTCAGCGGATAGGTGACGGTGTGCAGCGTGACCAGGCCGCGCGCCGCGAGGTCCATCAGTTCCACCAGGTCGGTGTACGAACCGACCAGGTTGCCCACGAAGTTGATCTCGGTGGAGATGATGTCGATGGTGGGTACCGACAGGGTGCCGCCGTAGCCGATGACGTAGTAGTCGCCGGCCCTGCGCAGCATCCGTACCCCGTCCTCCAGGGCGCCGCCCTCGCCGACGAAGTCAAGGACGGCCTCGGCCCCCTGACCACCCGTCAGGTCGGCGACCCGCTCAGCCTGGCTGCCGTCGGCGACGACGGTGTGGTGGGCGCCTAGCTCCTCGGCGAGCTTCAGCGCCTCCGGGGACCGGTCCACGACGAT
This sequence comes from Streptomyces sp. NPDC096040, assembly GCF_040303265.1. NCBI lineage: Bacteria > Bacillati > Actinomycetota > Actinomycetes > Kitasatosporales > Streptomycetaceae > Streptomyces > Streptomyces sp. NPDC096040. The sequence goes on along the minus strand of NZ_JBEOTA010000016.1, from coordinate 214,314 downwards.
CAGCTCGGCCGGGGTCAGGGCCCGCAGCACCTGGATACCGATGTGCCCGAGGCCGCCGGCGCCGATCACCACGGCCTTGCTTCCGGGCGGGAGCCGCCGGGCGGCCTTCTTCGCCGCGTGGTACGCGGTGAGCCCCGCGTCGGCGAGCGCGGCGACGCCGGCCGGCGCGAGCCCCGCATCGAGCGGGACGACCGCGCGGGCACTGGTCCGCAGGTACTCGGCGAACCCGCCGTCCGTGTCGATACCGGGGAACGCGCTGGCCGTGCAGTGCACGTCGTCGCCGCGCCGGCAGGCCGCGCACAGTCCACAGGTGACGAGCGGGTGCAGGATCACGGGGTCGCCGGGCTGGAGCCCGGTGACGGCCGAGCCGACCTCGGCGATCCAGCCCGCGTTCTCGTGTCCTTGGACGTACGGCAGGTCCACTCCGCTCTTCTCCCGCCACTGGCCCTCGATGATGTGCAGGTCGGTGCGGCACACTCCGGCGCCGCCGATCTTCACGATCACGTCGAGCGGGCCCTTGACGACCGGGTCCGGCACCTCGTCGAGTTCGGGTGTGCGGTCGTACCGGTGCAGTCGTACGGCCTTCATGACGCTTCCTCCTCTCCCCGTCCCGGGCCGTAGCGGGTGGCCAGCAGCCCTTCGCAGAACTCGGTGTTGGTCTCGATGCCGACCCCGGCGGTACGGCCCCGCAGCAGATGCGGTTCCATGGCCATGGGCGGTACTACGCGGCCCTCGTCGTCGGTGAACAGGGGTGCCGTCGCGTTGGCGGGAAGGCCGAGCAGGGTGCGCCGACGGCGGAGCGTCACCGTGAGGTGGTCCGGCAGGTCGCCGAGCACGGCGTCGGCCAGCTGCCGCATCGTCCAGCCGTGTTCGAGGAGCCGTTTGCCGAGCCGGGACTGTGCCGCGAGGTGCCCCTTGCGCAGGAATCGGGCGCGCAGCTCCGCCATGCGGTCGGCATCGGCGAGGCCGGGGAACGCCTCGTCGAAGGACTTTCCGCAGCCGACGCCGTGGTTGATCTCGTCGGAGGCGAAGTGGTCCTCCAGGACGACCGTGCACTCCCCCGTCCAGGACAGTCCGGCGAGGGCGCGCCGGGCGTCCTCCACCATCAGCCAGGCGAAGTTGGGGGCGCAGAAGTACGTCGGCAGCCGGAGCCGGGCCTCCACCGAGCCGTCGGGGCCCACGCTGACGGACCGGACGAAGCCGAGGTCGGTGATGGGCCGGTCGAGTTCCGGGTCGAGCACCCGGGCCAGGGCCGCGTTGACGGCGGTGACCCGGTCGACCGCCTCGGCGACGGTGGTCATGCCGCCACCCCGAGCGTGGGGATCTGCGCGCTCTCGGGGACCTTCAGACCGTACAGCCGGGCGTGGTTGAGGCCGAGGATCTTCCGCTTGGCGTCGGTGGTGAGGGTGCCGTACTCGCTCTGCAGGTCCTCGGGGATCTGGAAGTCGACGAACCTCTCGATGAGCCACTTGGGGCTCCAGATCGCGTAGTCGCTGCCGAACACGATCCGGTCCTCGTCCAGCCAGTACAGCAGCTCGCCGATGACCTGGGCGAAGTAGCGGGGCCTGGTGTGGATGAACGGCATGACCACCGACAGGCCCGCGTACACGTTGGGCTCCTGTGTGGCGATCCAGCAGAAGTCCTCCAGGCGGGGCAGCCCCGAGTGCTCCACGATGAACTTCAGGCCGGGGAAGGCGCTGGCCGCGTGGTCGACGTCGGCGACGTCGAAGGCGTCCCGGTTCAGCGGCCAGATGGTGGGGCCCTTGTGGACGTGGATGTTGCGGATGCCGAGTTCCTCGCACAGCGCCAGGTACTCGTACGCCTCGGGATCGGAGAGCTTCCAGCCCTTGGAGGAGCCGCGCCACTCGGCGGTGTAGAGCTTGACGCCGCGCAGGTCCCACTCGGCGTGCAACTGCCGCAGCCGCTCCAGGCCTGCCTCGCCCTCGCGCGGGTCGAAGGAGCCGTTGGCGATGAGGCGGTCGGGGTACTTCCGGGACAGCACCCCGTTGGTCTCGGTGGTGTTGAAGCCGCGGTGGTAGAACTCGTTGAGGTAGGTCGGCTGGAAGATGCCCCAGTCGACGTATCCGGTCTCGAACAGGTCGTGGACCAGGTCCTGTTCGGTGTACTTGCGGAACTTGTCCAGCGGCCACACCCACTCCTGCGGGCTGAGGTTGCGCTGGTAGTCGTAGAAGCAGCGAATGAAGCCCTCGCCGTACTTGTTGGCGGTGTTCTCCTCGCTCGCGTCCCAGAAGTGGATGTGTCCGTCGACGATGAAGTAGTCGACGCCGTCCTTGCGGTACATGGGTCTCCTCCTCGGGGACGTCAGTCGACCGGGGTGAGGTCGAAGTCGATGTATTCGGCGGCGTCCTCGGGGTTGGCGAAGAGGACGGTGCGGTCGTCGAGGTGGACCATGCGCCCGTAGTGGGTCGACATGATCTCCTCGAAGTCGGACTGGTCGAAGTCGAAGCCGAGGGCCCTGGAGATCTCGTCGAAGTCGAAGGTCAGCACGCGTTCGCCGTCGACGCGGATCATCGACGGGTAGTCGGTGACCTTCACGTTCTCCTTGGCGCGCATGACGTCGGCGACGACATGGCCGTTCTGGTTGTTCATCAGCGTCACGCCACACCGGTTGGAGGAGGTGTGGTCCGCGCTGAAGGACTGGGGAAGGGTGCTCACTGGGCGGTCCTCTCGCTCGTCGGGTCCGCGGGGGTCCGCAGGCCCAGGTCCTCGGCAAGGCGGGCGAAGCGCTCCTTGGCGCGGTCGAGGCTGTCCTCGAAGCGGACGGGCTTCTCGGTGGGCTGCGACCACAGCGGCTGGAGCCGGCGGGCCGCGTCGAGGCTGACCGGCACCCAGCGCTCCAGCCACTCCTGAGCGAGGGCCTTGTTGGCGGCGCCGTGGGTGCCGTCGCCGAGGAGGACGGTGAACAGGGCGCGGGTGCAGCGCAGGTCGCGGTCGTAGTCGTTCTCGCCGGCGCCCATCACGGTGGGCGTGGTGTAGTCGCCGTTGCGGGCTGCGATCTGCTGGACGAGACAGCTGCGGAACAGCTCGCCGACGAGGGGTTCGAAGACGATGTTCGCGGCGAACACCGCCTCGGCCCAGTCCTGTACGGCGGTGAGCCGCTCGACGTTCTCGCGCACGCCCTGCCAGGCCGGGTCGTTCTGCCACACGTCCTTGTGGGCCGAGCCGTCGAAGCCGTCGAGCTGCTCCTCGATGTCGAGGTTGTACAGCGCGAGGTCCTGGGCGAAGCGGAGCTTGTGGGCGCCGTTCACCGCGAGCGCGTTGTTGATCATGTTGGTGGGAGCGGAGCGCTGGATCGCCACGAAGACATGCATGCCGAGCCCTTGTTCGGCGTGCATCCACGCGCCCACGTGCCGTTCCACGAACGAGGTCCAGGACCGCGTCCACAGTTCGTAGGCCCGCGCCTTGCGGGCACCCGCGAGGTTCTGCTGGACCTGCCGTACGACGTTGGCGTTGTTGCGGTAGATGGTCTGCTCCCACTCCTCGTTGGGGTCGAGGAAGCGGTGCCAGTCGGAGGACTTGAGGGCGGTCCAGTCCTGCGGGTATCCGGAGGAGCCGTCGGCGAAGCCGTAGATCCAGCCCTGGAGGAGGTGGCGTTCGGGGTCCGGCTGGACGTCGAAGGTGACGTCCTCGTACATCGTCGCCCGCATCTTCTGCGGCTTGTAGTACGAGAAGGCGCGGCTAGCGGAGCTCGGGAAGGTGAGCGCTCCCGCCTCGGCGTCGGTGAACTGCGGCTTGGGGAAGCTGCGTTCGGCCCTGGCGGGCTTGTCGGCTTGCGTGGTCATCGCGTACGGCTCCTCGCGTCGATGGGGTCTGGTCCTGGTGCGGCTCAGGTGTCGGTGGAGGTGGTGAACTTGTCGAGGAAGATCCGCTCCTCGGGCATGCCCTTGCCGGTGAGCAGCTCCAGTGCGGCGTCGCACATCGGCGGCGGCCCGCAGAGGTAGGCGTCGGCCTGGGAGAGGTCGCCCTCGTGGCGGTCGACGACATCAGTGATCAGGCCCTGCTCGTGCGTGCCCGAGGGGTCCTCGGACAGGGCGGCCACGAAGGCGAAGTCGTCCAGTTTGCCGCCCAGTTCGCCGATCTCGTCCAGGGCGAACAGGTCCCGTGCGGTGCGGGCGCCGTAGTAGAAGCGGGTGCGGCGGGCGCTGCCGGTTGCGGCGAGGCCGCGCAGCTGGGCCAGGATCGGCGCCATGCCGGCGCCGCCCGCGAGGAGGATCAGGTCGCGGTCGGGTGCGTCGCGCATGACGCAGGTGCCGTACGGCCCCTTGGCCGTGAGCGCGTCGCCGGGGGCGAGGGCACCGTCGAGCAGTCCGGAGAACACTCCGCCGGGAAAGCGTTTGATCAGGAACTCCAGGCCGCCGCCGTCGGGCAGTCCGGCCATGGAGAAGGAGCGCCAGTGCTCGGTGCCGGGGACGTTGATGTCGACGTACTGGCCCGTGCGGTACGGCAGTTCGTCGGCCGGGTCGAGAGCGAGCGCGAGACGGACGATGTCGTGCGTGACGTGCTCCACGACGGTGACCGTCGTACGGACCTCACGCGGAGGGATGCCGCTGAGCAGCATCTCCTCGTCGTAGTTGATGAGTTCGACGCTGAGGTCGCCGTAGGCGTGCGCACGGCACAGCAGGACGTATCCCTCCTCGCTCTCGTAGTCGGCGAGCGCGAAGGTGGAGTAGCGCTCCATCTGCTGGTCGCCGTCGAGCAGGAAGGACTTGCAGGAGGAGCACTGGCCCTCCTTGCAGCCGTGCATGAGCATGACGCCCTGACGGAACGCGGCGTCCAGGACGGTCTCGTCCTCGTCGGCCTCGATCTCGATGCCGACCGGTTCGAATCGGATGCGGTGTTTGTCGCCCACAGGGACCGGTCCTTCCGGGGGCGGCGACCCCGCGACGGTATGTCGCCGCCCCACCTCAGAGTTGGGTCAGAGCATCGAAGGCGTGATGTTGCCGCGGCCGCGGTAGTCCGCGACGTGCGCCTCGCGCTCCTCGTCGGACATCTCGTTGAGCGACACGTTGGGGCTGATGAAGGTGTTGCCCCGGACGTCGTCCAGGGTCCACAGCTTCTTCGGGTCGTCCAGGTCGAGGTGCGGCTGCGGGACGAGTGTCCTGCCGTCGTCGCGGACGTAACCGAGGTCCTGGACGATGTCGGCGAGGTCCTGGCCGTGGTAGACGGTCTCCCACTCGCGCTTGCCGGTCAGGCGCCCCATCGACGGCGTGGCGCGGCCCTCGTACTCGGGCCGGAACGCGGTCGTGTCGGTCCACGCGCACGTCTCGGAGCAGTAGGTGCGCCACTGTCCGTCGACCTTGTCGACCACCATGTCCTGCCGGATCAGGCAGGGCACCATGCAGGTCCAGCAGCGGTGCGGGTACTGGTAGCCGACGTCCTCGAAGGCGATCGGCTTGTTGGCGCCCGGGTGCCGCAGCCGGTTGTACGCCTCCCACCAGGCGCCGTACTCGGCGTACCAGCCGGGGTACTTGGACTCGAACCACTCGAAGTCCTCGTCCGTCATCCCGTCGATCCGCCAGAAGTTGACGGGCCAGCCGGTGGCGAAGAACTGGGCGACCTTGTGGACGTAGCCCTGGTCCCAGATCCTCTTCCACGCCTCCTCGACGAGGTCGTGCGGGATCTTCAGGCCGTACTTCTCCAGCGGGATCAGATACGACCGGTAGTAGTCGTCGTAGATCCAGCGGCGCCACATCTCCGCGTAGGACTCCCGGTCCTTGCGGCGGTCCTTGGAGCCGTACTCGATGAACGTGCCGATGGCGGCGTCCACCACGCAGTGGTTGTTCCACCAGGCATAGCGCAGGTCGCGCTCCAGGAGCTGGCGGTTGTCCTCGTCGGCGAGGGCCATCAACAGGATCGAGTAGCCGTTGGAGATGTGCCGGGACTCGTCCGACTGCACCGAGTGGAAGACGGTGGGCAGCAGGTAGTCGCCGTTGGCGGCGGCCTCGGCGGGCATGGCCACGAACAGGGTGTTGGTGAAGGCGGTCTCGGCGACCAGCGTCAGGTAGACGTTGGCGGCGGTGATCGCGTCGCCGGTGATGAATCCCTCGCCGAACTGGCGGCCGATGGTGCCGGCGTAGCAGTTGGCGAACGCCTTCTCGGAGATGTCGAACCCGGCGGGGTCGATGTAGTGGTTCATGTAGAGGCGCTTGAGGTTCATCTGGATCGTCGAGTGCCTCACCTCGTCGATCATCTGGACCGCGAGCCCGTTGTGCAGCTGCGGGTTCGGTACCGCCCCGATCGCCATCGGCATCGCGCGGGCCGCGCTGATCTCCGGGAACGGGATGATCGACAGGAACAGCTTCTGCCACTCCATCCAGCGCTGCTGGACCTGGCGGAACATGTTGCCGCGGATCGCGCCGTCCATGGCACCGTAGACCCGGTTGTCCTTCTCCTCCTCCATCGGGAAGTAGGAGCGCAGGACCTGCTTGAGCGGGTCCTTCTTGGGGGCCTTGTCGAAGCGGTAGTCGGTCGCGAAGCGGGTCGCCGGCGTGGCGAACGTCGGCTCCCACGACAGCTCGGTGATCTTCTTGTGCGCCTTGCTCAGGCTCTGTCGGCTCACGGGTGATACTCCTCCGGCTGACTCGGCGGCGAGGGAAACGCCTCGGTCGACCCGGTGAGTGCGGCGGCGCACTGCCGTCCGTCACCGGGGTGTCGCCATCGTGAGGGCGCCCGGCGCGGCCCGTTGTCTCATGTTGAGACAGGCGTCCCGGAACAGGACTGGCCACTGCATGTCAGCGCGACGTAACGTTCGAGTAACACGTCAATGCGGACTTCTCACGCACGGCAGCAGAAGGCGTCATCGCACACGGCAGAAGGCACTGAGCCGATGGAACCTGTGGAATCCGTGGAACCCCCGAGGGGGACGAAGCAGTCCCCTGGCGTGTCCGCGCCCACTCGGGACCGCCCCGTCGCGCACCTCAATCCCGTCCGGGCCCGGGTACGTTTCCTCGAGGGCGGGGCGATCCCGGCCTCCGACGTACGCGCGCCGATTCTGGACTCGTGGCAGCGCTCGCGCTTCTGGGGCGTGGACGCCGACCGTATCCAGGCCCCCTACAACGCCGTTTTCGACCCGCACTCCCGGCTCACCACGGCGGCGTCCCCGGTCCTGGACCGGCTGTCGGACGCGCTCCAGGGCACCCCGATGTGCCTGATCCTGACCGACTCGAAGGGGCGGGTGCGGGAGCGCAGGACCGGCGACCGGGCGCTGCACCGGCACCTGGACGACATCTGTCTCGCGCCGGGCTTCAGCTATGCCGAGGAGTACGTCGGTACGAACGGGATCGGCACCGCGGCGGAGGACGGCCGTACGGCGCATGTCTTCGGCTCGGAGCACTTCTCGGAGCGGTTGCAGCGGGTGTCGTGCGCGGCCGCGCCGATCCGCAATCCGGCCAGTGGCCGGCTGATCGGGCTGATCGATCTCACGTCCTGGCGGCACACGGCCTCTCCCCTGATGATGGCGCTGGTGCGGGAGGCCGCCGCGGACATCGAGGAGCGGTTGCTCGACATCGGCTCGGCGCGCGAACGAGCGGCACTGCGCGCCTTCCTGACGTCACGACAGAACTCACGGCGGGCGCTGGTCACGCTGACCGACGGGCTCCTGCTCGCCGACGCGGCCGCGACGGAGATGCTCGGCCCGGACGACCATCGCAGGCTGCGGGAGCTGGCCGCCGACCCGGCGGGGCTGCCCGAGCAGCGGCTGCTGCTGAGCGACGGACGGACGGTACAGGTCCGGGGTCGTCAGGTGGAGGGCGATGCCGACGGCACAGGTCCGGCGGCGTTCCTGATCGAGCTGCGACTGGTCGCCGAGCGGGAGGAGCCCGTGCCGCGGACGGCGCCGGCCCCGGTGCCACGGCTGCAGGGCATCGCCGGTTGGAGCCCCGCGTACCGGGGGGTCGTGCGCCAGCTGATCCGCAACTGCGAGCACGGCCGCTGGACGCTGCTGGACGGTGAAGCGGGAACCGGTAAGTTCGCGCTGGTCAGGGCCGTGCACGGGCATGTGACGCCCACCCGGCCGTTCGCCGTGCACGACGGGGCCGACGGGCGGACCGGCGCCGCGAAGTGGCTGCAGGCCGTGTTCCAGGATCTCGCGGAGGACCGGGGCACGGTGGTGTTGCGGCATCTGGATCTGCTGCCCGCGCAGGTACTGAGGCAGCTCGACGGAGTGCTGCGGAACACGGCGGGGCGGTCGGGGTGGGTGGCCGCGCTCCTCGTGCAGGACCGGCCGACGCCGATCGCCGCCGACGACGGCACTGGCGCCGGGCGGCCCACCGCCGTGCGGGCCCGGTTCAGGGCCGAGGTCACGGTGCCACCGCTACGGCATCGTACGGCCGACATCCCGGCGCTCGTGACCTGCCTGCTGGCCCGTCACGGCGCAGACGTGCAGTGTGCGGACGGCGCTTTGCGGGCCCTGTCCCGGGCGCCGTGGCCGGGAAACGTCCGCCAGCTCGACGGCTCCCTCCGCTATGCCGAGGCCCACCGCTCGGGCCCGCGGATCGAGGCGGCCGACCTTCCGCCGTCCCTGCTCTGCCAGGCCCAGCACCCCCTGTCCGCATGGGAATCCACGGAACGCGACCTCATCGTCCAGGCCCTCCTCGACCACGGCGGCGACAAGGCGGGGGCCGCGAAGTCCCTCGGGATCTCCCGGGCGACGATCTACCGCAAGATCACGGCGTACGGGATCCGCCTGGGCCCGGACAGCCGGTGACATCCGGCTGGGCGGGGAGCGGTCCACGCCGATCGCTACTCATGGCATCCCCCGCGGTACGCGGTGTGCATCCACAGACCGATCAGCTCCCAGCAGCACAGCGCCGTGCCCGTGAGGGCGACACCGGGCCCGGCCGCCGCACCGGCCGCCGTGGCGACGGCACCGCACAACACGATCAGGGCCCCTAGTCCGCACAGCGCCAGCAACCGCTCCCGATGCCCCCATGACCGTGTCGCCATCGTGACCTCCGTTGTCTCCGGTCGTCGCTGCGATCGTGCCGGACGACCGTCCCTGCGGGAGTCTCACCGTGAGACTCCCTGCTCCCGGCGGCCGCGGCAGAGGGTTGCCGACGCTCGTATCGACCGCTTCCATCGGCCCAGCCACCGTTCGCTGTGCGCCTCGGATCCAGCACCGAACCAGCACCGGGAGCCCTGTACGTGGCCGTCATTACGCACCTTCTTCACCAAGTACCCAGCGGTAACCATCGCCGCTCTTGCTACTTTCGCTTTCAATATCTTTTGGCTCGTCAGTTCTCGAACCCACTCTTGAGGCTCAACTGTGCCCAGATTCATGCCTGCCGCCGCTGTCGGTGGCCGTCACCGCAAGCCCAGAGCGATGAGCCCGGCGGTCCGCCGAGCACTCGTGGTCGTGGCGGCCGGCCCCATCGCGGGGTCCATCCTGGCCGCTCCGTCGGCCTTCGCCGCCGACAAGGCCGTCTCCAGGACGACCGTCACCGCGCTCGATGCCGCCGAGCAGAAGATCGCGGACAATCTCAACACCCGTAGCCAGGACGCACGGCTCGGCAGCACGCTCAGCGGTGTCGTGGTCGACGCCAAGTCCGACAAGGTGGTCTGGGGCCACGACGCGACCACCGCGCTCATGCCCGCGTCCAACACCAAACTCGCCACGTCCACCGCCGCGTTGACCGTGCTCGGCCCTGGCCATCGGTTCACCACCAAGGTCGTCTACGGCGACGGCACGCTCACCCTCGTCGGCGGGGGCGACCGCACGCTGTCCACCGAGGACCTCGACGCCCTGGCCAAGACCGCGGCCGCGGGTCTGAAGAACGCCGGCCTCACCTCGGTGAAGGTCCGCGTCGACGACAGCCTCTTCCCCGAGCCGACACTCGCCAACGGCTGGAACACCGGCTACTACCCGACCGAGGTCGCGCCGGTCCGGGCCCTGGTGGTGGACGGACACGCCGTCACGGACACCTCCCTGGACGCGGGGCAGGCCTTCGCCAAGCTCCTCGCCGACCGGGGTGTCACGGTCACCGGTGATGTCACCCGCGGTGTGGCCGGGGACGGAGACGTCCCCGTGGCTCAGCACCAGTCCGACAAGCTGTCCGCGATCGTGAAGCACATGCTCAAGGTGAGCGACAACAACATCGCCGAAACGCTGCTACGGATGACCGCGCTCGGCGCCGACCGCCCGGCCACGTTCGAGGACGGAACGGCGGTGGTACGGAAGGTACTCAGCCACACGTACGGCGTGTCGTTGGACAACTTCGAGATGTACGACGGCAGCGGCCTCTCCCGCTCCACTCGGATCCCGGCCCAGACCCTTGCCGATATCCTCGATCTGACCATCGACCCCCGCTACCGCCAGACCCTGAAGTCCATCGTGGACGGCCTGCCCGTGGCGGGCGAGGCGGGAGCCACCCTCGGGCCCGAGTGGGGCCGGTTCGACACCCCGGACTCCCAGTGTGCCGTCGGAAAGGTCATGGCCAAGACCGGCACCCTCACCGGCGCCATCGCTTTGAGCGGCATGACGAAGGCGCAGGACGGGCGCTGGAAGATCTTCTCCTTCGTCGAGAACGGTTCCACCGCCAACCCGGGCGACATCAAGGACGCCTTGGACGGACTCGCCGCGACCGTCAACGGCTGCTGGGCGTGACACGCGGCAGTGCTACGGGATCCGTCAGCGATGTGGCGGATCCCGTGCGCTGTCGAAGCCGACGGTCGGGGCCGTCCGTACAGACGTCTGCATGGCGTCCGGCCGGCCCGCCACACATGGCCCGGTCCGGAGAGCGTCGCAACGCCTCGGCGGTGGACCTCGTCATCGTCGCCACCGCGGCCCACCACGGACTGGCTGTCGTCCATGGCGATGCCGGCCACCCTCTTTGACCTGGACCTTCAGCATGAAGCGGCCTTCCGCTCCGACCTGTGGAGCAGACCTCGCCGCTTCCCTGACGTCGGTGCCGTCGCCCTCTGGATCAAAAACGGCGACGTCCACGCGCAAGGGCAAGTCATCATCCGCTCGTCCGCGGCGGCGACCAGCACGGCCTCGCCGTGGCCTCGGGCCGTCTTCGGCGCGGGCCGCCCGGACCCTGTCAGCTCTCCCGTTTGATCCACTCGCCGCCGCCCAGTGGGTAGTCGTAGCCCGGGCGGGCCGTGTCGGCGCTGGTGCGGAACGCGGTGCCGTTGTTGTCGATGCGGACGGTGCCGCGGCGGCTGCCGCTGGACCAGTCCAGGGTGAGGTCCCAGCGGACGTCGTGCGCCTTGCTGTGGGCGGTGACGTAGAAGACCTCCGGGTCGGACTCGCTGACCTTGTACGGGAAGTCGCGCTGGCCGTTCTTGACGGTGACGGTGGGACTGCCGTTGTCGAGATCGACGTCGAACGACTTGGTGTCGACGCCGCCGCCGCAGCCGACACCCATCGAGTAGTCGTTCCAGGCGAGCGGCGCGCCCTTGGCGAGGACACGTATGTGCAATGCCTCCAGGACGACCGTCTCCTCGCCGGTGCCCTGGACGGTGAGGGCGACCCGCTGTTCGCCCGAGGACACCGCCCCGTACGCGGCGGCCCAGCGCGGGGCGTCCTGCTCGTTCGCCGGCGGGCCGACCTGCTCGGGTTCGCTGTCGACGAGGAAGTGCTGGCTGCACGGGTTGTCGTAGACGTAGGGGCGGGTGCCGACGGTGAGCGGCACAGTGGTGGTGACGGCGGTGGGGGCGGTGGGCTCCGCCGTCTTCTGCTTGCCGTCGTCCTTCGAGGGGTCGGCCGCTGTGGATGCGGACGGCTTGATTCTCTTTCCGCTCGGGGTCGGGGTGGCGGACGGCTTCCCGGGGTCCGCCGTGCCGGTGATCGATGCTGCGGCGCCGGCCTCCTGGCGGCCCCCCGTGTCGTCCCCGCCGGCCGGCAGACGTATGGCGAGCGCCACGGTTCCCAGCACCACGGCCACCGCGGCGGAGGCGACCAGCACGGAACGACGACCAGGGCGCGGACGTGACGGCCCGCGGGGGCGGGCTGCGGCCACGACAACCGCGCCGCCGTCGCCGTCACCGTCCCCTTCGTTCGATGCCGGCGCGTCGGCCACAGCAGTCGCACCGGCCGGACCGGGCCCCTGGGTCGAACCCGTCGGCGCGGCCGCCTGGTCCCCCCTGCGCCCCCGTGCCGCGTCCGCCAGGATCCAACGTCGGTGCAGTTCCACCAGCTCCTGCGGCGTGGCCCGGCACAGCCTCGCGAGGCGCTCCACGGGTGCGTAGTCGTTCGGCACCGCGGTGCCGTTGCAGTAGCGGTGCAGCGTCGACGTACTCATGTGCAGCCGCTTGGCCAACGCCCCGTAGCTCAGTCCCGAGCGGTCCTTGAGCTCGCGCAACTGCCGTGCGAAGGCCTCCGTCTCCTCGGCCCCTGTTGCCTCCGACACCCGTTCCTCCATGCCCCGTGTCCCAGTCGCGCGTACCAAGGCCAGTGCTTTCTCCCTGGTCAGAGCCCATTTCGCCGTTCCAGTGTCCCCAACTGCCCGCCAGGCGTGGCGGATGGGACGGATCACCTCACAAGCTTCGGTCATCCAATCACCACCCCGCCCCAAGACCGAAGGGGATCAGTCACATGTCCGACATCCGCACCTCCCGCACCCGCCTCGTCGCCGCCGCCGCGACCGTCGTACTCGCGGCGCTCTCCCTGACCGCGTGCAACGACGGAACAGGCACCAAGGACCACGGCGCCGCGGCGAACACCTCCAGCACCTTCCACAACTCCACCGCTTCCGCGACCACGTCCCCCTCTTCCGACGCCGGCGTTGGCGCCGGCGCCAACGCCTCCTCCTCGGACTCGGACGCCAAGCCGGTCCCCGCCGGTTCGAGGACCGCCACGCACACCCCCGCCGCGAAGACACCCGTCGTCTCCTCCGGCAAGCCGGTCACCTGCGAGGGGTCGAACACCAAGACGGTCGCGGCCCCGCTGACCCGCCCCGTGAACCACATGCTGCTCACGGTGACCAACACCGGCAGCAAGAGCTGCTTCCTCCACGGCTACCCGGCCGTCAGCTTCGGCAAGGCCCAGGCCGTGCCCCCGGTCATCGACGACTCCCAGCCGCAGGCGGTGGTCACGCTCAAGCCGGGCCAGTCCGGCTACGCCTCCGTGAACCTGTCCGCCGCCGACGGCAGCGGCTCGAACGGCTATACCGCGAAGTCCCTGACCGTCTACTTCTACGGCCCCTCCCTCAGCGGAAGCGTCGGCGCGGCCGCCCGTCCGTCCCTGCCCGCGAAGGGCGTCTACGTCGACGACTCGCTCAAGGTCACGTACTGGCAGCAGTCGATGGACGACGCCATCAGCTGGTGATGTCCGAGAACGCGCTCGAAGAAGAACAGCGGCCCACAAACCCGGTCAGGCAGGTTCCGCACATGAGCAGCACCCGCAAGATCTCCCGTTTCGTGACCATCTTCGTCGGCGCGGCCTTCCAGGTGATCGTCCTGGGCGGCACCGGCGACCTCGCCAAGGAGGCAGGGGTCGTCCGGCGGCGCCACCCGGCCTGAACACGCTGGCTGCCGGTGCGGACCTCGTCCGGCAGCACCCGGCGTGGAGATGGGTGAAGGGCCGCCCGGGCCGGCGGACGGTTGACGCCGTCGTTGACCAGAGCGGAGCTGGTCAGCCCAGGCGCCACTGCTGGTTGGCGCCGCCGTTGCAGGTCCACAGTTCGAGCGCGGTGCCGTTGACGTTGCCGGAGGCCTGGTCGCCGCCCGTGACATCGAGGCAGAGGCCCGACTGGGTGCCGGTGATGGTGCCGTCGGGGTTGAGGCCCCACTTCTGGTTGGCGCCGCCGTTGCAGGTGTAGAGCTGCACCTTGGTCCCGGAGGCGGTGCCGTTGCCGTAGGCGTCCAGGCACTGGGTACCGCCGTAGAGCCGGAGTTCACCGGCGGCGGTGATGGTCACGGCCTGGTTGGCGCCTGAGCCGCAGTCCCAGATCTCGATCTTGGTGCCGGGGGCGGTCTGGTTGTCGTAGGCGTCCAGGCAGCGGTTGGAGGATGCGCCGACCAGCCGGTGGGTGCTCCCGACGCTGGTGCCGCTGCCCGCGGAAACCCGGTACATCACCGAGCCGTGGCCGGGAACGCGGGCCGAGATGCTTCCGGTGGTGCTGCTGACGACGTGGGACCAGAGGTTGTCGAGCCGGTACGAGGACGCCGCGGGGAGGCCGACCGCGGTGGCGGAGGTGGTGATGGTGGCGGCGGAGGAGTTCTCGTTGAAGAGCACCACCGACACGTCGCCGTTCGCCAGCGGTTTGGTCAGGACGTGGAGGCCGCCGGAGGAGGACACCTCGGTGCCCTGCTTGCCCAGGGAGTCCTGGTCAACGGCGATGACGTCCTTGTTGCCGTAGAGGGAGAGGGTGGCGGCGGAGGCCTTGCGCAGGTCGGTGCCGGCGATCAGCGGCGCGGCCATCTCCGACCAGAGGCTGAAGTGCGAACGGTCCTCGGTGAACGACATGCCGTTGCCGACTTCGAGCATGTCGGGGTCGTTCCAGGCGCCGGACTTGGCGTACGGGGCGAGTTTGACGTTGGCCTTGTAGATCGACACCACGGTGGAGAAGTTGACGTTGATGTCATCGGTGGTGCGCCAACTGTTGCCGACCCCCGCACCCCAGGTCCACACGTCGGCCAGGCCCCAGTTGCACAGGCTGTAGACGATCGGGCGGCCGGTGGCCGCCAGAGCGTCCCGCATCGCGGTGTAGCGCTGCTGGTCGGGCACGTTCTGGTGGTTGCAGTTGTCGTACTTGAGGTAGTCCACGCCCCAGGCGGCGAAGCTGTTGGCGTCCGTCTGCTCGTGGCCGAGGCTTCCGGGGTAGCCCTGGCAGGTGGCGGTGCCCGCACTCTCGTAGATGCCGAGCTTGAGACCCTTGCCGTGGACGTAGGCGGCGGTGCCGCTGATGCCGTCGGGGAACTTGGCCGGATCCGGCACCAGTTGGCCCGCCGAGTTGCGGGCCGAACTCATCCAGCAGTCGTCGATGTTGACGTACTGGTACCCGGCGTCCTTCAGACCGGAGGAGACGAGATAGTCGGCGGTCTGCTCGACCAGTTGCTCCGTGACGTTGCAGCCGAAGGAGTTCCAGTCGTTCCAGCCCATCGGGGGCGTCCTGGCCAGGCCGTTGTCGAGGGCCTGCGCGGACGGTGCGGCGCGCAGCACCAACAGGGACGGGGCGAGGACCAGCAGAAGCACCACCGTGAGGGCGGCGCTCAGGCGTCTCGTGAGGGGCGACGGGACCACGGTCATCTCGATGTCTCCTGCTTCGCCGTGTGGGGCCGGACGAACTCAAGCGCCCGGCAACGTCCCACTGGTCGACCCCAGTCGTCAATGGTCTGAACCAAACTCTCGCAAAACTGGACAGGCGGTGCCACCAGAGGCGTTGACGACGCCCAGGTTCGGCGCCGTCGATGCGGTCCAGCAGGATCCGGGCGGCGCGGCGGCCGAGAACGAGGAAGTGGCACACATGGCACCCGAGCAAACAACCGCTTCCCCTCCCCCTCCCCCCGGCCAACCTCCGTCGTATCGTCGCCGCCGCCCTCATCGGCACAGCACGGAACCGGCACCGGAAGTCGACGGTGACGACTGACGCCCCCTCAAAACGAGTCCAGCAGCCGACTGCGACGCGGAATCCGAAGCCGAGGCGCGCCACGGCCGCACAGCGGCCTGACCGGACCGCTCAGGAGCCGATCCGCGACGGCTGCGTGCCCTGGGGATCAGGCTCACTCGGAGGCGGCCGGCAGGATCTCGATGGTCTTCGAGGTCGTGATCGGCGCGAGCGAGCTGTCGTCGGTGTGGGCGCGCATCGAGTCGGTCGTCACCGACACGGTCACCGAGCCACTGCGCAGGGCGGTGAGCGTCCGGGTCTGCGAGTCGAGGATCGCGACCTTGCCCTCGCCGCGGGCCTGGTCGATGGCGTGCTTTCCGCTGCCGATCGCCAATCTGGACGAGCCGCTCCAGTGGACCGACATCGGGTACCGCGGCGGCACCACACGGGTGCCCGTCCCCACGCCCTGCGGCTGCACGATGCTGCCCGAGAGCTGCGCGGTCCTGCCCGCCTCGACCGAAGCCGGGGTGCCGGTCACGGCGACGGTCCTGCGCTCGAGGTCGACGCCGGTGACGCGCGCCAGACTCAGCCGCACGCCGGTGCCCGCGAATACGTCGGTGAGCTTGCGGAACGCGAGATCCTGGCAGGCCGCGAGCTGGTGGAGCCGCATCCGCTCAACGAAGTCGGGCACGGCGTTGACGACGGTGATCTCGGTGTCGGCAGGGGAGAGCCGACGGGCCAGGTTTCCGGCGGTGAAGGCCCGGCGTATCCAGCGCCGAGTACGACGATGCGGTGCTTCATGACGGTGCTCCTGTCTCCTTCGCGTGCCCCTTGAACGAGACGGCGCCCCGATTGCCGGCAGGAGCCGGATGTGATGCGGGTCACCGAACCTGGACGAACGGCCGAGCCTCCTACAGACACTTGCCTGTCATGGGCAGTAGAAACGGGGCGATGGCCAACTACGGACCCAGATGGCCAACCATCGATCGGCGTCACGCACGGATGGCTGACCGACATCGCGAATTCGAGTTCGGTAGCCGCCCGGCACAATTCTCGCCGTCTCCCTCGCGCGGGAGCCGAAGGGCACGGGCGTCACGTCGTGGCCAAACCCGGGAGGAGATCGAACACAACGACGCCGACGATTTCGCACCCAACCACATTGACCGATCCGGCCACCCGGTCGAAATCGGCGCAGCCGTCGCCGATCTCGCCGGCCCCTGCGCCGCCTCCATCAGCGGCGCCACCATCCGTGTCGACGGAGGCACGATCCGATCAGCCACATGAACGCCGCGCCGGAAACCAAAGCCCGCCACGCCAACCGCCCGGACACGACGATGAGCGGACCGACAAGGGCCGCGGCAAAACGCCTCGCCCACCGGCAGAGGCGCACCGGTCTGGACAACACCCCCAGCCAAACGCCATCCCTCAGCCGAGCAGGGTCTCAGCGACGCGCTCGACAGCGCGTGGCCTTCACCACAGTTTCCTCATTTAAGGACAGATGGACCCATATAACTAGTTTCATAGCTAGCTGCACTCCCTCGACATCCAGCTCCAGGGATCCCCGACGACCAGTGATACGGAGAAGCGTTTGATCACGGCACGTAAAGGACGCACCCGGCTGGTGGCTGCGGTCGGCGTACTCGCCGGTGCGCTCTCACTCACGGCCCTCGGCGGTACTAGCAACGCTGCTACCAGCGGTAACGATGGCGGGAAGCACCCGCAATCGCAGGCGCGAGCGGATCAGGCGGCCGCCCAGGAGGCTTCCGACGCCCGAATAAAGATCACGCCCGGGCAAGGTGCCTACGGCGTCGGGATCAACGACCCCGTCAAGGTCACCGTCAGCAACGGCAAGCTCACCAAGGTGACCATGACCGCCGTCGCGACCGGTGCCGAGGTTCCGGGCACCCTGTCCGTCGACGGCACGTCCTGGAAGCCGAACGGCCGGCTGGAGCGGGCCACCAAGTATCAGGTCGCCGCGGAGGCCGACGACGCCAAGGGCCGCTCCGCCACCGGAAACGCCACGATCACCACGGTCTCCCCGGCGAACGACTTCATCGGGCACCTCTCCCCCGAGGACGGCTCGACCGTCGGCGTGGGCATGCCGGTGACGGTCAACTTCGACAAGGCGGTCAGCAACAAGGCCGCCGTGGAGTCGAAGATCCAGGTCAGCTCCAGCAGCGGCCAGAAGGTCGTCGGCCACTGGTTCAACGGCGACCGCCTGGACTTCCGCCCCCAGAACTACTGGAAGCCCGGCTCCACCGTCACCGTCACGCTCAACCTCAACGGCATCCAGAAGACGGTCACGTTCAAGATCGGCCGGAGCCAGATCAGCACGGTCGACGCCAAGACGAAGCTGATGACCGTCGTACGGGACGGCAAGACGATCAGGACCATCCCCGTCTCGTCCGGCAGCACCGAGCACCCGACGTACAACGGCCAGATGGTCATCTCTGAGAAGTTCAGGCAGATCCACATGAACGGTGCGACCGTCGGTCTCACGAACAAGGACGGCAAGCCCGCCTACGACATCAAGGCCGTACCGCACGCCATGCGCCTGACCGACTCGGGCACCTTCATCCACGGCAACTACTGGGGTGCCGACCGGGTCTTCGGAAAGGTCAACACCAGCCACGGCTGCGTGGGCATGAAGGACGTCAAGGGCGGCGGTGACGGCAAGCAGCCCGCCGCGTGGTTCTTCGACAACTCGATGACCGGTGACGTCGTCATCGTCAAGAACTCCGCAGACAAGACCATGCCGGCCCCGGACAACGGCCTCAGCGACTGGAACATGCCGTGGAGCGAGTGGGTCGCGGGCAGCGCGACCAGCTGACGGCACGCCACTCCCCGAACATCCGAATCTGAATCCCTGACGCCGCAGGCGGCGGGCGACACGGTGTCGCCCGCCGCCTGCGGCGTCAGGTCGCTCGAGCAGCCCACGCCGCATGTGGACCGCGCGGCGTTCAAGATCTCCCGGGGCCACAGGTCATGCGCGGCGTCGTCCATCTTGTCCTCCCTCCACGGTGCATCCTGCGGTCGGGCCGACAGGCGGCCAGGGCGTTCCCAGCTGCCCCCTTCAGGGTCGTGGCGGCGGGCCGGCGAAGCCCCGGCCGACATGGCGAACCAGCCCCGTCCGCTGGGATGCAGCAGACGTCTTCCACTGTCGTTTTCTGCAACCTCCCCTGGCGGAAACCGACTTGGCCCCGTCCCATCAGTAACGCGACTGATACACAGCACCATTGACGCGTTTCGGTGCTGACCTTAGGCTCGCTCGCCATCGGTTCCGGCCAGGGTTCGCACACATGACCCCGTTCCTGACATGCGTGCGACCGTCCGTCGTCGCCGCGATGGCGGGCAGGGTGCTGCCGCTCGACCGGAAACGCCGTTCCGCTCCGTTCCGACGACTCGGGAGAGCATGTGAACAGACGTCGCGCGCCCGGCTGGGCCGCCTCGGCACTCGTCACCACTCTGGCGCTGACCGGCGCACTCGCCGGCCCCGTCGGCGCGTCACCGGCCGCCGCTTCCGCTCAGACCCCGACCACGCCCGTCGCCACCGCGACCGACGGCATCACGCACGAGCAGAACGACCGTGTCCCAAAGGGCTCGGTCTGGACCCAGCACTACTTCCCGTCCTCGGACGGCTCCGGTGCCGAACTGCACGGCGACCTGCTGATGCCCGAAGGCGTACCCGCCACGCAGAAGGTGCCGGTCATCCTCTCCATCGGCCCGTATTTCGGGCACGCGGGCCAGACGAACCCCGAAGGCTGGACCCACACCGGTCCCTCGAATCGCTTCCAGGACTTCATCGAGGGCAGCGACCTCTTCGCCCACGGCTACGCGTTCCTCATGGTCGACCTGCGCGGCTTCGGCGGCTCGACCGGCTGCCTCGACTGGGGCGGTCCCGGTGAACAGGCCGACGTGAAGGCCGCGATCAACTGGGCCGCGAGCCAGCCATGGTCGACCGGCGCGGTGGGCATGTACGGCAAGTCCTACGACGCTGTCACCGGCCTCATCGGCAACGACCTGAAGCAGTCCGCGCTGAGGGCCGTCGTCGCGGGGGAGCCCCTGTGGGACATGTACCAGTACATCTACTCCAACGGCGTCCCCCGCCCCAATGTGACCGGAACCGCGAATGCCTACAACGGCATTGCCACGATGGCCCCGCTGTCGGACGACGACGAGCACTATCAGGCGAACGCCCGGTACGAGGACACCCACCCCGGGTGCCTGACCGAGAACTCGGCCGGCTACCGGATATCCGACCAGAACGACCCGTTCTGGACCTCCCGTGACCTGGCCAAGATGGCTCGGGGCACCAACACGCCGCTCTTCGTCACCCAGGGCTTCATCGAGAACAACACCAAGCCCGAGGAGATGCAGGAGTACCTCACCAACCACAAGGGCCCCGAGCGCGGCTGGGTCGGCCAGTGGGACCACGTGCGTGGTGGCGACCGGGTGAGCGACGGTCGCCTGGCCATGGGCCGCGAAGGCTGGTACGACGAGACACTGTCCTTCTACGACCAGTACCTCAAGGGAGTTCAGCCCTCGGTCCACTACCCGGCGTACTCCGTCGAGGACTCCACCGGTCACTGGCGGGCCCAGGGCACCTGGCCGGTGGTGGAGCGCCACGTCACCCTCCCGCTGGGGAGGGGCAGTTACCTCGACGACGGCGGTGCCTCCGCCCGCGCCGGCCTCGCCGCAGCCGGCACGCCGGCCCCCAAGGCGGTGCAGCCGTCGGGCAACTGGGACATGGAGAACGCCCCGGCGACCGAGCAGCCGGCGCCCAAGGGACTGGCCAAGGGGATCGCGCAGAGGCAGCAGGCCGGTAAGGTCGGCTCCAGCTTCTTCGTCTGGTCGCAACCGCTCGCCCAGGACGTACGCCTGACCGCCACACCGAACATCTCGCTGACCGCCAGGGGCGAGGGCAACGTCATGCTCAAGCTCTACGACGTCGGCCCGGACCGCAAGGCCGTGATGTTCGACGAGCAGGTCTCCCTGCTGAAGGCGGGGCGGATGAGCGTCGACCTCAAGGCGACCGACTGGACGCTGGCCGCCGGGCATGTCCTGGCCGTGGAGATCGGCTCGATCCAGACCGGGTCGTGGCGTGACACCCCATCGGGTCAGACCGTCAATGTCTCGGGCGCCGTGCTGAGGCTTTCCCTGGACGACCCGTCCGACGACGTGGCCACCCAGGGAGACCGCTCACCGTACCTGGACACCTACCTGCGCCAGTACACGGTGGACCTGCCGGCCGGTCCGGCATCCTTCACCGTGACGCCAGGCGGGCACATCTGATCCCACGCCCACCGGCCGGCGCCGGACGGCACGGCTCCCGACCCCACTCCGGAGCACCGTCCGGCACCGGCCCAGGAGCCGGGCGACGTCTCCCCCGATCAGTGCCTCGTTGTCCTGATCGTCTGTAGCAGGGAGAGTGACTCACTCGCGACGGCGCAGCAATGACCTCTGCCGAACCTGACGCCCAACTCCCCGGTCGACGCGAACTCTTGACGAGTACACGTACAGCACAAAGAATGAGCGCGCTCTGTCTGACAACGTTGTCTGGCTTTCGGGGAGGCGCTTCCGCCCATGAGATGGACCCATCCGCCCATAAGTTGGACCCGACGCATACGCGGTGCAGGCACGGTGGTCGCAGCGGCAGCCCTGCTCGGGGCCGCCCTTGCCGCGCCCACGGCCCAGGCCGCCGCCCCGCAGGACGGCCAACTCACCGATCTCGTCAACCCCTTCATCGGAACCCAGAACGAAGGCAACACCTATCCCGGCGCGGCCGTGCCCTTCGGGATGGTGCAGCTCTCACCGGACACCGGGCACAACACCGGCTACGACTACTCCCAGAACCACATCCGGGGCTTCTCACTCGTCCATCTCTCCGGCGTCGGCTGCGGCTTGGGCGGGGACCTGCCCGTGCTGCCGACCACCGGTGACGTCACCGAGACGGACTACGCCAAGTATCAGGCCGAGTTCAGCCACGACGCGGAGACGGCGAGCCCCGGCTACTACAAGGTCGGCCTGAAGACCGGCATCGACGCCGAGCTGACCGCGACCGCCCGCACCGGTGTACAGCGTTACACCTTCCCCGCCACCGACAAGGCCAACGTCCTGCTCAACGCGGGGCAGTCACTGCACCGCACGGTCGCCACCAAGGTCGAGGTACTCGACAACCGGACCGTGCGCACCGCGATCACCGGCAGCGGATTCTGCCAGGACACCAAGCCGTACACCGTCTACACGATCACCCGCTTCGACCGCCCGTTCACCGCGTTCGGCACCTGGGACGGCTCCACGGTCACCGACGGGTCGAGGACCGGACGGGACGGTGCGTACGTCCGCTTCGACACCAGCAGGGACCGGACCGTCGAGGCCACGACCGCACTCTCGTACGTAGACGCACACGGCGCTGACCTGAACCTCCGTGCCGAGGGCGGTCGTTCCTTCGACCAGGTCCGCCGTGCCGCTCGGCGAGCCTGGGAGGACCGGCTCGACGACGTCCGCGCCCAGGGCGGGAGCGACACACTCCGCCGCACGTTCTACTCCTCCCTGTACCGGTCCTTCCTCGCGCCCAACATCGGCAGCGACGCGGACGGACGCTACACGGGCTGGGACCAGAGGATCCACCGTGCTCGCGGCTTCACGTACTACCAGAACTGGTCCCTGTGGGACACCTACCGCACCCAGTCCCAGCTCCTGTCGCTGCTCGCGCCACGCGAGGCGCGCGACATGGCGATCTCCGTCATCAAGATCGACGAGGAGAGCGGCTGGCTGCCCAAGTGGGGGTACGGCACGGTCGAGACGAACATCATGACCGGCGACCCGGTCACCCCGTTCCTCACCAACGCCTACCAGCAGGGCCTGCTCAAGGGCTACGAGGAACGGGCCTACCGCGCCCTCAAGAAGAACGCCGACGGGGTGCCGCCCGCCGACTCGCCGGCCGTCGGCCGCGAGGCCAACAAGGAGTACATCGCCGACGGCTTCGCGCCGTACATCAAGAACCGCCCGCACGCGAAGCCCGGCGACTCGGACTACGACCACGGCGCGTCCGCGACTCTGGAGTACGCGCTGTCGGACGCGATGCTCGGTGAGATGGCCCGAGATCTCGGCCATGACGCGGACGCGGCGCGCTACGCCGCCCGCGCCCAGAACTACCGCAGGATCTTCGACGCCTCGACCGGCTTCTTCCGCGCGCGCGACGCCTCCGGTGCCTTCACCGGGCCGGTCGACCCGGCCAAGAGCGAGGGATTCCACGAGGGCACGTCCTGGCAGTACCAGTGGCTCGTGCCGCAGGACCTGCCGGGAATGGTCGACCTGATCGGCGGCAAGCAGGCGGCCAACGACCGGCTGGACTCCTTCTTCGCCTACGGGCAGCTCGTGAAGGATCCCGCGAAGACCGCCCGCGAGGTGTGGGTGAACGGCCCGTACGCCTACTACAACGCGGACAAGTACAACCCGCAGAACGAGCCCGACCTCATCGCGCCGTACACCTACCTCTCGACCGGCCAGCCGTGGAAGACCACCGACGTGGTGCACGCCGCGTTGACCCTCTTCACGGACACCCCGACCGGCATGACCGGCAACGACGACCTCGGCACCATGTCCGCCTGGAACGTGCTGTCGTCCATCGGTATCTTCCCGGTGCAGCCCGGCTACGACACCTGGGGTTTGTCCACACCTGTCTTCGAGCGGATCGACCTCACGCTCGACCGCCGCTACTACCCGCGTGGCTCGCTCACGGTGACGGCACCCGGGACGTCCGACAGCCGCCGCTACATCCAGTCGGCCCGAGTCGACGGCTCCCCGTACGGCCGCACGTATCTGACGACGGATGCCCTGCGTGACGCGCGGTCGCTCGCGTTCACGGTCGGCGCCGAGCCGTCCGAATGGGGAACGACCGCCGAGGCCGGGCCGCCTGCGCTGAACTGACCCACGTCACCCTGACGTGCCATCGCGTCGGGGACGAGGTGGTCATCAAGGTCGCCGACACCGGCAGCGGCATCTCCGACGACGACCTGCCCCGAGTCTTCGACCGGTTCTGGCGCGCCGAGAAGTCCCGCTGCCGCCGGACCGGCGGCAGCGGGCTCGGCCTTGCCATCGTCCGTCAGCTCGCCGAGGCGCACGGTGTAACGGTGTCCGTGACCAGCGCCCTCGGGGTAGGAACGGTCTTCACGGTCCGTCTGCCCGTGTGACGAGCGTTCAGGCACGGGCTGAGCCCGCGTAAGCCTTGAGCGGGATGACATGGCCAAACCCATGGCGCCCCCACTCCGTCGGTGCCCGTACCGGGGCGGCGGCCGGCCCGCGAACCAATGTTGGCATACTGCAAAGATGACAGACACAATCCCGCGTGTCCGCATTCCTCTCGCAGCGTCCCTGTCCGTGGCACTCGCCGTCCTGGCAGCCGGGTGCGCAGGAAGTCCCTCCTCTCCGCACGCCGACGCCTCCGCTGCCGTGTCCACCGGCAGCCCGGGCCACGTCCATGTGGGCGTCGGCGACGTCGACATGACGATCACGGATGCCGTCGCCCACCTCGATCGCTCGGGCGACGGCTCTCTCAGCATGGAGGTGCGCAACGACGACGGCGTCCCCGAGCACCTCGGCATGGTCGCGACCCCGGACGGCGGGCGGGGCGAGTTGATCGGCGGGAAGTCGGCCAAGGGCGACGGTTCACTGTCCACCGCCGGCATCCTGCTGCTGAGCGGCACCACCGTCAGCTTCGGCGACAAGGGGGATCCTCGCGTCCTGCTGCACGGGGTACACGGCGTCACCGCCGCGCACACACTGGCGGTGGTCCTGCAGTTCGGCGTGGCCGGACTGGTCAGGTTCCAGGCGCGGGTCGCCTGGTCCTGACGTGCCTGTCCGGGGTCCGCGTACGACGGCTCCCCGCTGCATCGCGTATCCCGCGGTGGCGCCGGTGAAGGCCGCTTCAAGCGCCTGGGCGCGGTCGGTGTAGCCGGTGATCCGGGTGATGAGGCCGCCGGTGACGTCGAAGACGTGGTATCTCACGCTTTCCGGGTCGGCCGGCGGCACCGTGCCGTGGATCCGCAGGCCGAGGACGACGGCCGCCGGGTATGTGAAGGTCTCTTCGAGGTATGCCCGCAGTCCGAGCGCGTGCAGACGGGAGCAGCGGCTCAGGACGTGGGAGCGGGCGTGGCAGCCTGTGTCGCCTCCCTCTGGTGGGCTCCAGTGAACGTTCGGATGCAGGAGGTCGGCGAGCAGTCGGCAGTCGGCGGCTTCAAGGGCCTCGCGCAGCCGGGCGGTGACAACACGCTGGCCGGGGCAGGGACTTGATGACATCTAGCTCTCCGCGCTACGGGTCTGCTCGCCGGAACTCTTCGCCGCCCGCGCAGGTTTGCTGCGATACGAGCGCTGTGCGCTCGCGTCCGATGTTCCCGCCCAGGCAGGTACGGAGGCGAGTTGGCGCAAGTACGGTCGTTGCCGGCCGGCGAGTGCCGTGCCCGCGATGCGGCTCGCTCCGGGCAGGCCGACAGACCTCAGGCCCAGTCGGCGCAGGCGTAGTTGCCGGGCCGAGGCGGGGACGAACCAGCGGGCGGTTCTGCGCGCGGATCGCTGCCTGCGCGTGATGACCGGTCGCCAGAGTCGTTCGTATCCGGCAAGCGCCTCCTCGGTGCTGCCGGCTCCGGCGAGCTGGTCGGCCAGGACGTAGGCTCCGGCGATCGCCAGCGAGGCGCCCTGTGCGGCGAGCAGGGACACGGCGTGGCAGGCGTCGCCGACCAGGACGACCCGCCCGCGACTCCAGCACGGCAGGTCGGTCTGGGCGACCTGGTCGTAGTAGATCCGTGCGGGCGGCGGGCAGTTGGCGAGGGCACGGGGAACCAGCCAGCCGACCGAGCCGTACTCGCGGCGCAGCGCGGCCCGGGTGTCGTCGGGCAGCCGGGGTTCGGTGGCGTGGTGCACGGCGAACGCGGCGACTTTTCCGTCCCGCAGGGCGTAGAGGCCCATCTGTCTGCCGACGGTGTCGGTGAGGCAGAACCGGTCTCCGAGTTCGGCGTGCGCGGCGGGGTCGTCGAAGGTGAACGCGGCGGTGTGGTAGCCCAGATGCCGGACGTACCGTCGTTCCTCGCCGAAGGCCAGCGCCCGCACGGTGGAGTGGATGCCGTCGGCCCCGACAAGGAGGTCGGCGTCGAGGCTGCTGCCGTCGGTGAGCGTGACGCGGACGCCGTAGGGACGCGCGTCGATACGTGCCGCGCCGACACCGAAGCGCAGACCCACGGCGAAGGACAGCCGCTCCCGCAGGGCGAGTTCGAGGTCGGGCCGCATGATGCTCAGCAGGCGCCCGTTCAGGGACCGGGCGAACCGGTCGTACCCGAGCCGGGCCCGGCACCGGCCGTCGTCGTCGACGAACACCGCCCCGGAGACCGGATGGCTCAGTTCCTCCAGCCAGGGCAGCACACCCATGGCCTCGGCCGCTTCGTAGCCCGGGCCGAAGAAGTCGATCATGTAACCCTCGGTGCGCGGTCCTGGCGCCTTCTCGACGACCACGACCTCCCAGCCGAGCACGTTGTGCAGGCGGCCGGCGAGCGACAGTCCGGCGATACCGGCTCCGCAGATCACTACCTTCATCGGTGTGCATCGCCTCTTCCACGCCCGGGACACTCACGCACCTTTCCCCATACTTTTGCATTATGCAAACCTCGCGGGCAAGAAGCCCTCCGACGGCCGACCGCACGCACCAGTGGCCGTTTCCCCCGGCCGAGCCAGGGCACCCCCTCCGCGGGCCGACGGCCCGCCTGGGCGACTTGACACTTCCCTAACGCCTTCCTGATGACTCTTTGGCGTACGGTCGAAAGCGGTGTGCCGGGAAGACGGGTCGGCGAAGTGTCCCCAGGTGAGTCCTCCGTTTCGGAGCATCGAGGAAGGTCTTCGCGTGACCCCGTCGAAGTCGGCCGCCGCCGTCGCGGCCGCCCCGCCCCAGGTCCTGTCCGGACGCGGCCCCCGCCGTTCCGTTCTCTTCTTCGCGTTCGCCTTCG
Organism: Streptomyces sp. NPDC096040; assembly: GCF_040303265.1. NCBI lineage: Bacteria > Bacillati > Actinomycetota > Actinomycetes > Kitasatosporales > Streptomycetaceae > Streptomyces > Streptomyces sp. NPDC096040. Next base: position 187,814 of record NZ_JBEOTA010000016.1, on the reverse strand, counting down.
CGGTGATCGCCGACCCGGTCTCCTCGGTCGCCTACGCGATCGAGGCCGCGCTGCGCGCCCTGCACGGCGACCTCGCCCTGCTGCTGCCGACGATGAGCCTGGTCATCGGACTCGTCGGGCTGGTCACCGCGAACTACTGGCAGCTCGTGCGGCGCTTCCCCAAGGGCGGCGGCGCGGCGGCCGCGGCCGGACGGGCCTTCGGCGCGCGCTGGACGTTCCTGCCCATCGGCGCCCTGGTCGTGGACTTCGTCCTCACCATCGGCATCTCGATCGCCGCGGCGGCGAGTGCGGTGATCGCCCTGTTCCCGGGCCTGGCCCCGTTCCGGATCCCGCTCGCGCTGCTGCTGCTCGCGGTGGTGGCGGGGCTGACCTGGTTCGGGCACGGCGGGCGGCTGCTGTTCGCCGTGATGACCGTCGCCTTCGTCCTCGTCTCGGTGGCCGTTCTCGTCCTGGGCTTCACGTCCCCGCACGGCACCGGTCACGCCGTCGCCACGACCGACCCGGGTCACTCCGCCGTGCTCGCAGTGGTGCTGGCCTTCCCGGTCGCCATGGCACTGGCCACCGGCATCGAGGCGCCCTCCACCGCGATCGCCCAGCTCGGCCAGCTCGACGACACCCACCGCCGGCGCTTCGGCCGCGGCACGCTCGCGCTGCTGCTGGTCATCGTCGGCGGCCTGACCCTCGCCCTGACCGCCCTCGCCGTGCGACTGCACGTCGGTGTCCCGGGCACCGACTCCACCCAGATCGCCGACATCGCGCACGCCGCCGCCGGACCGGGCTGGCTGTACGGCGCCTTCCAGCTGACCAGCTCGCTGCTGCTGCTCGCCGCGGCCAGCTCGTCCTTCCAGGCCGGACCCGGGCTGCTGAAGGCCCTGTCCGGTACGGCCGAGCGGCCCGGTGTGCTGCCGCCGGTCCTGGGCCGGACCAACCGGCACCACACCCCGTACTGGTCGGTCGTGGTCTACCTGGTCGCCGCCGCACTGATCATCATCGCTGCGGCCGGCCAGGAGCAGGAACTCGTGCTGTTCTACGCGGTCGCCGTCTTCGTCAGCTTCCTGATCGGGCTGCTGGCCATGGCCCGGTTCGCCCACCGGGAGCGGAAGACCACCCTGACCTGGCTGAACGGCCTTGCCGCCGTGGCCGTCGCCTTCACCCTCGCGGTGAACCTGCTGCGCGGCTGGCCGATGCTGTCCCTTGCCGCGACCCTGCTCGTCGCGGGCGGCCTGTACGCCCGGTGGGCACGAGCCGGGCGCCCCACGGACATCGAGGACGTCGAGGCCCGCGCCGAAGCGACCTGACGTCGCCCGACGGCCGCGCCCACGGCCGCTTCGACGTCCTCGGCGCGGCCTCACTCCGGCGGAGCAGAATCCGCCGCCGCGCACGACGGAGGCCGCTCGCTCCCACCACGACCGGTACGCAATGAGGACCCCCGTGGCACGCCCCCCTGACTCTTTTGCATAATGCAAAGGTATGAAGGGGAAACGATGAGTGCCATACGAGCGGCGATAGACGGTAAGCAAGTGCCCGGCAGTACGACGACCCGCCTCAGGCCGACACCGGGACTTCCGGCACTGCGCACCGCTCCATGGGGCCTGATGGCGCTGGCCGTCGTGGTCGGCGCCGGAGCCGGCGCGGGCTCGGTCGTCTTCCGCTGGTGCATCAAGACCTTCACCCATCTCTTCTCCGGCCACGCCGACTACGCGGCCTCCCCCGGCGCGGCCAATCCGCACGTGCCCTGGCTGGGCCCGTACTTCGTCCTCCTCGCCCCGGTGATCGGCGGCCTGCTGTACGGGCCGCTGGTGAACCGGTTCGCCAAGGAGGCGCGCGGACACGGTGTGCCCGAGGTGATGCTGGCGGTCGCACAGCGCGGCGGACGGATCAGCCCGAAGGTCGCCGTCGTCAAGACGCTCGCCTCCGCCCTGACCATCGGCACCGGGGGCTCGGTGGGCCGTGAGGGACCGATCGTGCAGATCGGCTCGGCGCTCGGCTCCACCCTGGGCCGGATGACGAAGGTGACCGAGGCCCGGATGAAGCTCCTGGTCGCCTGTGGTGCGGCGGGCGGCATCGCCGCGACCTTCAACGCCCCGCTGGCCGGCGTCTTCTTCGCCATGGAGCTGATCCTCGGCACCTTCAGCGCCGAAGCCTTCGGCGCCACCGTGCTGGCCAGCGTCACCGCGAGCGTCATCGGACGCGCCTCCTTCGGTGACACGGCGTTCCTGAACCTCCCCGACTTCCACGTCGACCATCTCGCCCAGTACGGCCTGTTCGCGGGGCTCGGCCTGGTCGCGGCCGTGGTGGGGGTGGGCTTCGCCCGCTTCCTGTACCTCGTCGAGGACGCCTGCGACTGGCTGTGGCGCGGCCCGGAGTGGCTGCGTCCGGCGGTCGGCGGGCTGGCACTCGGCCTGGTGCTGCTGGCCCTGCCCGAGATGTACGGCGTCGGCTACCCCGTGCTCCAGAAGGCGACCGCGGGCGGCTACGCGGTCGGCTTCCTGATCCTGCTGCTGGTGGGCAAGATGCTCGCGACCAGCCTGACGATCGGCATCGGCGGCTCCGGCGGGGTGTTCGCCCCGAGCCTGTTCGTCGGGGCGATGCTCGGTTCGGCGTACGGCATCGGCGTCCACCACCTGCTGCCCGCCTCGGCCGGCGCGGTCGGCGCGTACGCGCTGGTCGGCATGGGCGCCGTCTTCGCCGGGGCGGCGCGGGCGCCGATCACCGCCGTGGTGATCCTCTTCGAGCTCACCGGCGAGTACTCGATCATCCTGCCGCTGATGCTGGCCATCGTGCTGGCCACCGCCGCCAGCCATCTGCTGACCCACGACACCGTCTACACCCTCAAACTCCGCCGCCGCGGCATCGACCTCGAAGGCCCAGCCCAGGGCGCGAGGATCGGAGGCCAGTCGGTCGGTTCCGTGATGGAGCCCCTGCCGTCCCCGCTGCCCGCGTCGACGACGCTCGCGGACTCCGCCGACTTGCTGAGCCTCTCGGGCCACGGCGCGCTCCCGGTCGTCGACGACGCCGGGGAGTACGTCGGTGTGGTGACCGCCCAGGCGGTCGCCGAGGCCTTGGCGGAGGAACCGGAGGCGGCCCCGGCCCGGGTCGGCCAGCTCGCCGAACCGCCCGCCCCGGTCACCGCCGACCAGCCCCTCGCCCAGGCCCTGCACACCCTGCTGGCAGCCGCGGGCACCGGCCTGCCGGTCCTCGACCAGGCGCGCAGCAAGCCGGTCGGCTGGCTCAGTCACCAGAGCGCGCTGCGCGCCGTGCATACTCCGGCCTGAGGGCTCGGCCACGGGGGTGTTCCGGTCTGACCCACATCTCATTTTGCATGGTGCAACAATGGATACCCGGGGCCCCGAAGGACAGATCGCTCCAGGAGGTGGCCATGCACACCGAGCACGTCCGGCGCGCCTACTCGTTCGTATGCCTCGACTGCGGACACGGCTGGGAAGACACGTACGACATCGACGTGACCGTGGACGACCAGGCACGGATCATCGCCACGTACCACCTCGACGGAAAGGCCGTGCAGTCACCGTTGCAGTCGCCGCGCTGCCCCGCCTGTGAGCGCGGCAAGATCCGCATCATGCGGCCGGGGCGGGTGGCGACGGCGCACCTCCACGAGAGGTGACGACGACCCAGCGACATCGCCGACCGAGGGGAGGCGACCTTCCAATTTGGCATCATGCAACCTTTACCTTGAGTAAAGGTTCTTTTGTGCTTCGGACACGTACCTGCCGACGACGCCCACTCCGTCCCGCAGCAGGAGGCACAGCGCCCATCTCGCGCAACACGTTCGGAACCCTCGCCGTCGGCGGGACGCTCACCGCCACCCTCGCCGCCCTCGCCTACCCGAGCATGCTGGGCATCCAGACCGCCTCCTCGAACGCGTCCCGGCTCATCAACCGGCACCCAGTGGGGACCACTCACCGAGGCCGACCGCAACTTCGTCGTCTTCGTGCGCTCCGCCGGACTCTGGGAGGGCCCCTCGGGGGACCTGGCCATGAAGAAGGGGACGACCGCGGCCGTGCGTGAAGCCGGGCGGCACCTGGTCATCGGGCACGCAGCCCTCGACGCCAGCTGCCGGAAAATCGCCCCCATGCTGAACATCACCATCCCCAACCAGTCCACTCCGCAGCAGCAGGGCTTCCTGGCGACGTTCCAGTCGGACACGGGCAAGCAGTTCGACACCGACTTCGCCAACATCCTGCGCGTCGCCCACGGGTCGATCTTCGACACCATCGCCAAGATCCGTTCCACGACCGAGAACACGCTCGTACGCGCGTTGGCCGACCAGGCCAACGACGTCGTCCTGGACCACATCACCCAGATGGAGAACACCGGACTGGTCAACTTCGACCAGGTCAACTTCCAGGAGACGACCCCGCCGAAGCTCCCCGCCGACCAGGTGACGCCGCCTGTGCCGCAGCCGGGTGCGCCCATGGTCGTACTCACGGTGCCCCCCAGCCTGCGCCCTTCTCCGCTGCCGCTCGGCGGCCTGCCCGTGCCGCAGCCGACGGCAAAGCCCTCGTCCCGATTTCATTGCATTATGCAAAATCCATCGAGCGTGGAAAGGGCCGACCGTAACGTTGGAGACCAGTCGGGCAGCGGGAGGTCAGGCGTCGTGCGCCAGCGCACCGTCCACGATCCAGCCGAGCGGATGCGGCTCGGGATCGTCGACGGCGGGCGCGGCAGGCGGCTCTCCTCCCGCCCTGTTGAAGGCACCCAGGGCCTCGATGAGCGCGAGGCGCTGCGTGGGGCCGAGCCGGGCCACGATCGTCGCGATCTCGGAACGGCGCCGGGCGGTGACGTCCTCGACCGTGCGCCGTCCCTCGTCGGTGAGCTGCAGCAGGGTCTCGCGACGGTTGTCGGGGTTGGTCTGCCGGTCGGCGAGTCCGGCCGCGATGAGCCGGTCGACCATCCGCATCGCCGTCGACGGCGCCACCTGGAGCAGGTCGGCGAGCACCACGAGCTTGGTGGCCCCCCGGGTGGCCAGCACGACCAGCATCCGGAACTGCGGAAGGGTCACCCCTTCCTCGACCTCCGCGAGGGAACGGGCGGACACCGCCACCAGCAGGCGGGAGGCGGTCAGCACCGCCCGGGTCACCGCGTCGACGTCGTCCATGGCCCCCGCGGGGTTCTCACTCTCCGGCATACGTCCTTTCTACCGTGCCGACGCCGGTGCCCTCTCACGCGATGGGAACAGATTTTCCTTCCCCATGACCGTGGTAGCGCAGCAGGAGCATCGCCGCGTCGTCGTGCAGCGGTCCGGCGGCATGCCGTACCAGGTCCTCGCGCACTGCCTCCAGCGCGCGGTCGGCGTCGGGCTCCTTGAGCAGGTGCGCCCGGTCGCCGAGGGGGTAGAAGCAGCCGCTCTCGTCGCGGGTCTCGGTGACGCCGTCGGTGTACAGCAGCAGCTGCTCGCCCGGCGCGAAGTCCACCCGGTAGGGCTTGGGCCCCTCGCCGCCGTGGGCACCGAGCCCCAGCGGAAGGGCGTACGCGAGCGGTTGCGGAAAGTCGGCGGTGCCGTCCCGGCGCACGACCATCGGGGCCGGATGACCGTAGTTGAGAAAGACGACCCCGTGATCCGAACCGATCTCGGCGAGTACGGCGGTCACGAACTTCTCCCCCTCCAACTCCCGGGCCACACTGCGTTCCAGCCGCTCCCCCAGCCCCACCAGGTCGGGCTCGTCGTGGGCCGCCTCCCGGAAGGCGCCGAGCACCACGGCCGCCGTCTCCACCGCGGCCAGCCCCTTGCCCTGCACGTCCCCCACGATCACCCGGATCCCGTGCGGCGAGGCGACCACCTCGTACAGGTCCCCGCCGATCCGCGCCTCCGCGACGGCCGACGTGTACGACACCGCAGCCTGCAGCGGGCCCGCGGTCCGGGGCACCGGCCGCAACAGCACCCGCTGGGCCACCTCCGCGATGGACCGGACACTGGCCAGTTCCGCCTCCCTACGGGAGCGCATCACCGCGGCCGCGACGCCGACGCCGGTGACACCCGCCACCGACACCACCGCCGTGAACCCCCGGCGCTCCTCGAACAGCCCGTCGTACATCCCGAGCCCCACGCACAGGAGCAGAGCCACCACGCCGATCAGCGCCGTACGCCGCCACCCTCCCACCAGCCCGGAGAACGCCGGGCCGAGCGAGACCAGAGGCAGGAATCCCACCCCGGGCCCGGCGGACAGATCCGCCACGGCCACCACGGCCATCGCCGCCACCGGCATCCAGGACAGCACGGCACCCCCGGAAACCGGCGTGCGCTCGGTCATGACGTCCTCCAGCAATACGGCGCTGCCCGCCGGCCGCCCTCACTGTCTCTGCATGCCTTGGACACAGTCACCCTCTCCTCCCCGTCTTTAGGCTATGCAAAAGTTCCCGCTTGAACGGTCGTTCGGCATGCCGTACACGCGTTCAATCCGCGACGACCGCACCGCCCGTGCCGCGGGCCACACCGCCCATCTCCAGGGTGAAGGGCACCGGGTCGCTGTCGGATCCCCGGACCATCTCGTGCATCTCCCACTCGCCCGAGCCGTCTCTGACGAACTCGGCCACGGTCGTGGCGGTGGAGTCGGCGACCTGCGTGAAGTCGTCCGCCAGCAGTTCGGTGTAGCGCTGGACGACCAGCACCCCGGCGTTGGAGATGTCACGGAAGGTCCGGCGTGCGCCGTCCTGGTGGATGACCACCCCCACCACGACCCGCCCGTAGGTGGCCGCGAGGCGGTCCAACTCCAGCACCATCACCTCGACGTAGCCGAAGCCCTGGCCGGTCTGACTGTGCCGGGTCATGTTGATCGTGCCGTCGGGAGACCGGCTGTCGTAGTGGACGATGTACACCGGCCGCCCGTGGGGATCGTCCGCGGAGTAGGTCGCCGCGACGATGTCGAGGTGCCGGGCCGGTTCCCCCAGGGGGCTCGGGTCCCATTTCAACCGCACCTCGACCTTCCCGAGCACCTCGCCGACACTGCTCACCGGATGTCGCCTCCCCTCACCGGACCACTGAGGACCACCCGGCCCCCATCCGTGAAGTATGGCCTGTGACCAGCGAATTGATGCTTCGTTGACGCACTTCTCATCGGACGGTACGGAGAAGTGGGACGTGGATCACCCGTGATGGAGTTCGGGTTGCGTATGTTTCCGCCGATGACCTGGCGCGCCGGGCGGGCTGGGTACGAACCTGGGCGCAGGAACGTTTCTGGAAGACGGGAGCCGGCCGTGCGCGCACGTGATCTGGCGGTGGAGTACCAGTCGGTGAGCGTCGACAGCGACGCTCTGGACGCGGCACGGCTGATGGCCGAGCAGAAGGTGCCGGCGCTGCTCCTGCGGGACGAGCGCGGGGAGCCGAAGGCCATCCTGCCGGCGTCCCAGATAGTCAAGGTGCTGCTCCCGGCGTACGTCGTCGAAGACCCCGCGCTCGCGGCGGTGGTCGACGAGCAGCACGCCGACCGGCTCTGCCAGGCGCTGGCCGGGCACCGCGTGGGCGACTGCCTGTCCGGCTCCGCCGGCGCGCCGCCGATCGCCTCGCCGACCAGGCTTCCCGGCACACCGCTGGAACCCCTACCCGTTCTTGGTGAGTCTTTGACAGAACCCTTACACGCGCCGTCGCGGACGTCTCGTTGCCGGGGCCCGGCAACGAGCGCCACGCACGGGAGTACGTCGTGGCCGCCGAAGACCGGTGGACAGCCACACCTGGTCAATCTTGTTCGCCGGAACTGGTTCCGGCAGGCGCTCGCCATCCACCGCCGGTCCCGACGCACCAGCGCGCCGGTGCAGGCTGCCACGATCAGCACGGCGGCGGCGACGGGGATCAGGAAGGACGTCATGCCCTCTCCTCCCGCTCGGACACGTGCCGAGTGCCGGGGGCGGCGGCCCTGTCGATCGCCGTCTCCACGGCCGCGATCCGGTCCACGAGCAGACCGAGCGCGGAGACCGCGCGGGTGAGCGGGTCACCCTCCGGGCCACCGAGGGTCAGGGTTCGGACGTACGCGGCTTTCAACTCGCCCCAGCGGACCGCCTGTTCGGCCGTCAGCATGCCCCGCAGCTCGGCCAGTTTCAACAGGTTGGCCTCGGTCTCGGTGGTGAGGGTCTGGGCCTCGGCGGTGTAGTGGTCGTCGAGGACGGCGGCGATTTCGGCGTCGTTCATGACCGGCTGGATGCGTTGGACGATCTTGTTCATGTTGCGGTAGGAGCCCTGGAGCCGGAAGGGCGGTTCGATGCGGGTGGCGTCGGACTTGGCGGCCGAGGCGATGTAGGCGGCGTTGACCGTGAGAACCGTCTCGCGGGCGGTCAGCAGATGGCGCAGCACCTCCAGGATGCGTTCCAGTTCGGCAGGCGGGTAGGGATGGACGAGGCGGTCCGCGCGGGCCGTGGGGTCGCCCTCCACGATGCGGACCAGCAGGTCGAGGTCCGCGCGGTCGCGGGCGGCGAGTGGGGCGAGGACCGGGTTGGCGGTCAGGGCGTTCTCCACGAAGCTGAGCGCGAAGGCGTCCTCCTTGCCCGTCAGGACGGCGCCGAGATTCCACACGTCGGCGCGGTTGGCGAGCATGTCGGGGACCTGGAAGCGGCTGCCGGTCTCGGTGTAGGGGTTTCCGGCCATGCAGACGGCGAAGCGTTTGCCCCTGAGGTCATAGGTGCGCGGCCCACCGTCGCGTACGCCCTCGATGCGGCGGGTGGCGTCGCACAGCGGGATGAACCTCTGCAGCAGCTCGGGCGACGTGTGCTGGATATCGTCCAGGTGGAGGAGGGTGTTGTTGCCGGCCTCCAGCGCGAAGTTGATCTTCTCGACCTCCCGGCGGGCGGTGGCGTTCGGGGCTTCGGCCGGGTCCAGCGAGGTGACGGCGTGCCCGAGCGCCGGGCCGCTGACCTTGACCAGGAGCAGGCCGAGGCGGTCGGCGACGTACTCGATGAGGGTCGTCTTGCCGTAGCCGGGCGGGGAGACGAGCAGGAGGAGCCCGCCGGTGTCGGTGCGTTTCGTCTCGCCGGTGGTGCCGAGCTGTTTGGCCAGGCTGTCCCCGATCAACGGCAGGTAGACCTCGTCGATGAGCCGGTTGCGGACGAACGCCGACATCACCCGCGGCCGGTGCTCGGCCAGCCGGATCCGCGCACGCTCGGCGGCCACCAGTGCCGTGCGGTGCCGCTGGTAAGCACGGTGCGCGGGGACCTCGTGGGTGCGGAACCGCCGGGTGCGGGCGAGGAGTTCGTCGATCCGGACCGTGAGCGTACGGCGGCTGATGCGGGGGTGGGTGCCCAGCAGCCCTTCGACGGTCTGCGTCAGCGGTGCGTCGGATTCGTAGCGGGGCAGGTCCGGGCAGAGCTCGGCCGCCACCGCCTCCGCCAGGTCGCCGGGGGTGATGTCCACCCCGGTTGCCGCGGCGTACGACGTCAGCCACGCCTCGACGAGTTGCCGTCGGGCGGCTGACTCACCGAGGGCGGAGAGGCCGTCGTCGTACGCCGAAGTGCCCACCGTGCGGCGGAACTTGTCGAGCAGCGTGCGGGTGCCGGAGCCGATGACGAAGCCGTCCGGGCCGGTGGTGAGTTCCTCGAAAAGGTAGCTGGCGGCGGCGGTCGCGGACGGCCCCCCGATCGCCGACGCCAGTTCCCGCTCCAGGTCGGCGATGGCCGGGACGAGCCCAAAGGTCTCGCGGGCGCGGGCGAGGGAGACGACTCGGCGGGTCCACACCGCGCGCTCGTCGGCAGTGGTGCCGTGTGCCCAGAACTGCTGGGCGGCGGCGCGGGCGGCGGGCTCGTGGCGGAGCGGGCCCGCGCTCTCGTGCAGGCATAGCAGGGCCATGAGGATCAGTACGGCGTCGTGGTCGTGGACGCCTCGCTCGTACCCCTCGTCGTAGGCCGCCTCCGCTGCCTGCCGGACCAGGGCAGGCAGATCGGCCTCCGCGAGCGCCGCCGGGCCGTGTTCGTCCAGCAGCCGGGCCGCCAGGTGCTCGGCGCGGTAGACCTCGGGCGACTCCGAGGGCAGCGGGCGGTCCCAGTAGGGGCGGGTGGCCGCGAAGTCCGGGTCGGTGACCGGCGCGCGGTAGTCGGTGCCCGTGACGGCGAAGGCGAGGCCGTCGCCGTGCGGGACCAGGGTGAGGTCGAGGGGCTGACTGTTGACGGCGAAGCGGTGGCCGCCGAGGCGAAGCGTGCGGCCGTCGTCGCTGTACAGGTCGCCGCGGTCGCGCAGGACGCGCAGGGCCTCCTGACGGGCGGCCTTGAGGCGGCCGTCCAGTTCCTCGGCCCGTACCTGGTCGCCGAGGGCGCGCAGTTCGTCGATGGTGCGGCGGACCTTGGCGGGCAGCGGGTCGGAGGTGAAGTACGTGGGGACGGCGTCCGCGTCGGCGAGGGCGGCAGCACGCCGGGTCACCGTCCCGAGAACGCGGGCGGCGGAGTCGGCGAGGCGTTCGGCGCGGCGGGCGCGGGCGTCGGCGAGGGTCTGCTTTCGGGCGGCGAACGCCTCGTGGACCTCGTCGCGCTTGTCGGCGAGCGCACCGAGGAAGTCGTCGAACTCGGCGAAACGGGACTCCAGGTTCTCGATCTGGACCAGAACCCCGGCCAGTTGCTCGTCACACGTCTCCGGGCTGTCCGCGGCGGCGAGTGCTCCGGTGACGGTCTGCCCGAGCAGGGCGGACTCGGCGGCGAACGCGGCGCGTCCCTCGCGGTCGAGGAGGTCGCGGCGGCGGCCGTCGAGGGTGGCGCGGGCGCGGTTGGCCCCGCCCAGGACTTCGGCGATCCGCTCCAGGACGGCGGTGCGGACCGTGGCGTCGCCGATGTCGAGCCCGGCGACGACCTCGGTCACCGTGTGCAGCCCGTCGGTCAGTTCGTCGAGACGGGCGGAGACGGGCGTGGCCTCGGCGACGGTGGCGATCGACTCGGCCTCGGCGACGAACTGCTCGACGTCGGCCAGGTGTTCGGCGAAGGCCTCCTCGCGGGCGAGGTGGGTGACGGCCCGCTGCCCGAAGGCGGCGAGGTCGGCTTCGGTGGCGGTGGCCAGTTCGTCGATGCGGGCGGTGTCCGCGTACCGCATGTCCTTGAGGGTGAGAAGGTGCCCCTGAGCGTGCCGGAGTTCGGTCAGGCCGGTGACCCACGCGGCGGCGCCCCGCGGAGCCTCGCCGCGCAGGCGTCGTACGACCGCGGCGATCCGCGCGTCGGCCTCGGTGAGCGCGTCGGCGGCCTGCCGGGTGAGGGCCTGGACAGTCTCGAACTCGGTCAGCACCTGTTCGGCGGTGGCCCGCACCTGAGTGAGCGGTTCCCGCAAGTCGCCGAGTTCGGGCTCGCCCAACCAGTGGTGGGTGTCGGCCGCCCGGACGCACGCGGCGGCCAGCGCCTCGTAGACCTCGCCCGTCGGTGTCGACTCGGCGACGGCACGGGTGATGGACAGGCAGTCGGAGATGCCGCGCACCAGGTCGGCGTTGCCGACGCGGGCGAGCGGACCCGTGCCGAGGGGCTGCGCGGCCGCGTGGGTGCCGGAGACGTACGGTGAGTTCCACAGCTGGAGCGGGTGCACCCGCTGCGGTTCGTCGCCGTCCGCGTGCAGGACCGTCAGCGCGCCGTCGTCGAACAGGGTCCAGCCGTGGCAGGACAGCGGGGCGGCGACCTCCTTGCGGATCATGTTGTACGGCAGCAGCAGGCTGCGGCCCGACACGCGCGCGTGGAAGGCGTACAGCACGTCCTCGCCGTTCGGGGAGCGCACCTCACGCTCGAACTCCAGATCCGCGATGTCGAGGTCGTACGTCTTGTGGGTGCCCGTGGCCAGGCAGTAGCCGCCGGGGAAGACGACGCCCTGGTCGTCGGGCAGCCGGCGGCAGGCCCGGCCGATGCCGTCGAGACGGACGACGGTCCTGGTCAGGGTGTTGAACACCAGGTGGCGGTCGGAGTCCTCCTTGTAGGGGCGGATCCGCAGCAGGATCAGCGCGCCCACGCGGGCGTAGGCGATGTCCGCGTCGGCGAGGGACTGCAACGGTTCGTCGACCGCTTCGGAGTGGATGCCCTCGCCCGTCTCGGTGTCGTTCTCGACCTTGACGGTCAGCGTCCCGCCGACCGTCCCGACGAAGACCTCGCCCTCGACCGAGACGTGCGGGTGACGGCCCAGGACGTGGTCCTCGCGGGTCGTCGCGGTCCACTCGACGTCGTGGGAGGGAGGCAGGACGTGGTCGCGGTCGCCGCGTGCGTCCAGGAACGCCGCCCGCCCGTCGTCGGTGAGCGTCCAGCGCAGGACGCGGGTGTCGTCGGCCTTCTCGCCGGTCTGGAAGACGGCGAGCAACTTGCCGTCCGCCCGGTGGAGCCGAAGCAGGCGGGCCTGGCGGTAGTAGCGGTGGAGGTCGGCGATCTCGCGGACGAACGCCGGGTCGTCGAGCAGGCCGGGCACGGTGCCGTCGGGCAGCCGGTTCAGCTCCCGGTCGTAGAGGGCGAAGACGTCGCCGGCCGTACCCCCGGGCCCGGGGTTGTGGCCGAGGAGCAGGGTGTCGCCGACGGCGACGATGTCGCGGGGCACACTGGCGTGCCCGGTGCGCAGCCGCCCGGTGCCGGCCAGTTCGAGCCGCGTCGAACCGAACTCCTCGGTGCGACGGGCGTTCAGGGCCTGCGCGCGGCGGGCGAGTTCGGCGGCCTGCGCGGTGAGACGGCCGCGCAGCACCTCGTAGGTGCCGGCGTCCGGTGTGCCGGTACCCGGAGCCTCGTACGTACCGGTGTCCTGACCGGTGCTCATGAATCCCTCTCAGCAGGTCGAAGGAGATACGTGGTCCGGAGCCGCCGTCCCCTGTGCGGCGGCTCCGGACCACGGGCCGGTCAGTTTCTGGCGCTGCCGTTGAGGACGGCGAGGGAGGTGTCGGCGAGACCCAGCTCGCCCGCCCTGTCCAGCAGTTGCTGAAGCTGCCCGGGGTTCGCGGCGCCCGACGTCATGAGCCTCGTCAGCAGCGCGGACACGGTCAGGTCCCGTATGCCGGCCGTGGAGACGGAGCCGAGGGCACGGCCGAGGTCGTCGGGGAAGCTCGCGGTGCCGTCCAGCCAGGGCCCCGCGAGCGCCTGGGCGGTGGCGGAGTTCTGAACGAAACCGTCGACGCTCTTGCCGAACGAGATCGCGGAGACGAGCCGGTCGAAGAAGACGGACTCCCCGCCGACGATGTCGATGTCGGCGTTCTCCAGCCCGGTGGCGAGCACGGTGGCCTGCGCCTCGGCGATCTGCCGCTGCGCGTCCAGCCCGGCGAGCCGGATGTCCTTCTCCGCCGCCAGGCGCAGCCGGTACTCCTCATGGCCGCGGGAGGCGTCGTCCAGGGCGGCCATCGCCGCGGCCTTCTCGGTGAGGCCGGCGGCTTCCGCCTTGAGCTTCTCGCCGATGCCCTCGGCCTCGGCGAGCACCTTCGCGCGGGTGCCTTCCGCCTCCGCGAGCGCCTTCGCGCGGGTGCCCTCCGCGTCGGCCCGCAGCCGTGCCTCGGACGCGGCGGCCTCCGCCCGCCCGGCCTTCTCGACGACCTCGGCCTCCTTGTCACGGACCTGGACGGCGGCCAGCCCCTCGGCGGCGGACTCGGCCCGGACGCCCTCGGCGAGGCGCAGCTTGGCCTGGGCGTCCAGGTCTGCGGTCTTCAACCGGGCCTCGGCGAGGGTGAGTTCCTGCGCGGCGCGGTGCACGGCGGCCTGTTCGGCGGCCTCGGCGGCCTTGATGTCCTTGACCAGCTTCTCCTGAGCCTCGGCCTCGGCGGCGATGACGACCGTCTGCCGCCCCCGCTCGGCCTCCTCCACGGCCCGCAGCTTCTTGATGGCCTCCTCCTGCTCGGCGACCGTGCGGTCCACGGCCACCCGCTCCCGGACGACCTCGGCGATCTCCCGCTTCTCCGCCTCGACCTCCTTGTCGGCGGCGATCCGGGTCAGCTGGGTCTCCCGCTCCCGGGCGATGACCTCAAGGAGGCGGTCCTTCTCGATGCGCTCGTTCTCGACGGCGATGACCCGCTCACGGTTCTTCGCGGCGACGGCGACCTCGCGGGCCTGGTTCTCGCGCTGGATGCCGAGCAGTTCCTCGGTCTTCAGGAAGGCCCCCTGCGACCGCAGCCGCTCCTCCTCCGCCACCCGGGCCGTCTCGGCCTCCTCACGGGCCCGTACGGTCTCGATCTCGCGCCGCTGCTTGATCTCGGCGTCCGTCTGCCGGCGCTCCAGCTCCAGGATGGCCTCGCGGGCGTCGACGTTCTGCCGGGTGATCTCCTTCTCCTCGGTGCGCTGGGCCTCGTTGGTGCGTACGTGCTCGACGGCCGTCAGCTCGGTGATCTTCCGGATGCCCTGGGCGTCGAGGACGTTGGCCGGGTCCAGCTGGGACAGCGGCGTCTGCTCCAGGTAGTCGATCGCCGCGTCCTCCAGGTGGTAGCCGTTGAGGTCGATACCGATCAACTCGATGATCTTGTAACGGAGTTCCTCGCGCTTGGTGTACAGGTCCGTGAAGTCCAGCTGCTTGCCGACGGTCTTCAGCGCCTCGGAGAACTTCGCGTGGAACAGCTCCTGGAGCGTCCTCTGGTCGCTGGCCCGCGCGGTGCCGACGGCCTGGGCGACCTTGACGACGTCCTGGGCGGTCTTGTTGACCTTCACGAAGAACGAGATCCGGATGTCCGCGCGGATGTTGTCCCGGCAGATCAGCCCGTCCCGGCCGGCCCGGGTGATCTCGATGGCCTTCACCGAGATGTCCATCACCTCGGCCTTGTGCAGCACCGGCAGCACTATCTGCCCGGTGAAGGTCACGTCGACCCTGCGCAGCTTGGAGACGATCAGCGCCTTGCCCTGCTCCACCTTGCGGAACAGCAGGGAGACGACGGCGACGGCGAGCAGGCAGACGGCGATGAGCACGCCGATGCCCACGGTCATGGGAGTCATGGCATACGTCCTTGGGGCGTAAGGGAGTTCGAGGTTCTCGGGCGCGAGGGAGACGCCGGGGAGGAAGGAGGTCCCGGTGCGCGCGTGGCTTAGGCGGCGTGGTCCCGCGGCCGGTGCACGGCCGCCGCGGATTCGTCCGGTTCGTCTGGGAAGAGCCGGTGCGACGGCCGCACGAGCAGCCGGGCGGCAGCCCAGGCGAGGAGCAGCGCTCCCGCGGGGGCGACCAGGCGCATCGGCCCGGCGACGGGGCCCGGGGGCCCGATCGCGGTGAGCAGCACCACGGCCGAGACACCGACGGTCCAGGCGAGCACCGTCAGCAGCGAAAAGGCGACCGCCACGGGCACCCCGACCATGCGCCACGCCAGCGGATCCACGTTCGCGTCGCAGCTCCCGGCATCGGTCGGACGCGCCGGCGCCAGGAGCCGGAGGCAGGCCACCGCCGCCAGGGTCGTGGTCAGGACGATGGCGGGCAGGCCAGCGTCGGCCACCAGAAATATCCGCATGCTCCCTGCCCCCCGCTAGGCCCGCGCCGCTCGTGTCCATGGGGGCGCGGATCAACTCCGGTTTCCGGTGCGGGCACCTGCCGGTGTCCGGCACCGGAACCATCCGCCGTGCTCCCCGCGAGCCATGCTCCACGATCGGGGCCGACCCGCGCATTGCCGGTTCCCGGCAGTGTTCACTAAGGTCTGCGTGCCGGTGACCGCTAAGAAACCGTCAGCGGCACGTCAGGATTCCGGGGGACGACGTGACGGACAGCCAGATGCCTGAGCAGTACCTCGACGGCTACGACCACATATTGGCGGAGGTCTCGGCCACCGGCCGGCGCCTGACCCGTGACGAGATCGCCTCCCGCCGCGCCCTGGGAGAACAGGCCGCCGAGGCCGGCCACGGACTGCGCGCCCTGGTCAGCGCGCACCTCACGGCCGCCCGCACGGCCTGGCCCGCCGCGACCGGCTCCGCCGACGAGGCGCTCGCCGCCGTCCAGCAGGTCGTCGACGCCTTCGCGGAGGGCTTCGAGCGCGCCCAGCTGCTCGCCGTACGACAGGAGGAGGCGGCCCGCCGGGAGTTCATCGACGACCTCCTCTACGGGCGCAGCAACCTGGGCCGCCTCTCCGAACGCGCCGAACGCTTCGGCCTGCGCCTGTCCCACGCCCACGCGGTCGCCGTCGCGCAGGGCGCCACCGCATACGGGGAGGGCGACCCGGTGCCGAGACAGGTGGAACAGG
This sequence comes from Streptomyces sp. NPDC096040, assembly GCF_040303265.1. NCBI lineage: Bacteria > Bacillati > Actinomycetota > Actinomycetes > Kitasatosporales > Streptomycetaceae > Streptomyces > Streptomyces sp. NPDC096040. The sequence continues at coordinate 171,744 of NZ_JBEOTA010000016.1, read as the reverse complement.
CCGTCATCGGGCGGTTCGGGGACCGCAGCGTCCTGCTCACCACCAAGGACGGCCGACTGCTGTGTATCGCACCCGGCCATCAGGCCGACGTGCTCACCCACTTCGCCAGGCAGGCACACGCCGCCACCGAAGGCGGCCGGGTCGCCATCGGCCGCCCCCAGCCCGGCCCCGGAGGCGTCGTCCAGTCCTACGAGGAGGCACTCAACGCGCTCGAACTGGCCGAGCGACTCGACCTCGACGACCCTGTCCTGCGCGCCGCCGACCTGCTGGTCTACCCGGTCCTCACCCGCGACCGGCAGGCCATGGCCGACCTCGTCCAGGACACCCTGGGCCCTCTCACCACGGCCCGTGGCGGGGCCGAGCCCCTCATCGACACCCTCACCGCCTACTTCGACTCCGGCTGCGTGGCCACCGAGGCCGCCCGCCGCCAGTCCCTGAGCGTCCGCGCCCTGACGTACCGCCTGGAACGCATCCACAAACTCACCGGCGCCAACCCCGCCGACCCGACCCACCGCTACATGCTCCAGACCGCGGTCATCGGGGCACGACTGCTGGACTGGCCCACCACGGCTCTGTGACACCCTGTGCGCCGGATGAGCGCGGGCCGGAGCCCTCAGCGCGCGGCCGGCCCGTCGCCCTCGCCCAGGTTCTCGGCGAGTTGGAGCGAACGCCTGGCTCCGGACAACAGCAGCACCGCCGTAACCAATCCCACGGGTGGCGCAGAAGCTTTCGTGGCCCGTAGTGAGTACTGGCGCGGACACGTCAGCGTCAATGACGGTTCACTCGCTTACCGCAGCAGCCTCACAAGATCTGCATTGGCATGATCTTGACCAGTGCGAGAGGGGGCAGCATGGTGAATCCAATCGGCCGCAACTGACCTGACATTCCGTCTGTCATCGCTGATTTTTGGTCATGTGGCCCTTCCGAACCGGCTCAAACCGCACGGAGGCTTGATGCAAGGCAGCGAGATACCCTCCGGATCCCCGGTGATCCACCACCATCAACTGAGACGCCGGGCGCGGAGGATGGCAGCTGCCCTCACCGCGATGTGCACACTGGTCGTCACTGCCCTCACCATCGGCCTGGCCACCGGTGTCCAGGCCGCCGCTCTCTCGTCCACTCCGCGCGCGTCCGCTTCCGCGGGTACGACGGACTTCGGCTGCTTCCGTCCCTTGCAACCGGGACAGGCCCACTGTTTCGGCGTCATGAAGGCCCACCGCACCACCTCGGGCCGCATGTCACCGTTCACCACCGGATCCCCGACCACGATGGGGTACGTACCGTCTGATCTGCGTTCCGCCTACAAGCTGGGCGGTACCTCGGGATCCGGTCGAACGGTGGCCATCGTCGACGCCATGGACGATCCGAACGCCGAGTCCGATCTGGCCGCTTACCGCAGCGCCTACGGTCTGCCGTCGTGCACCACAGCCAACGGCTGCTTCCGCAAGGTGAACCAGAGTGGCCATGCATCGCCACTGCCCTCCGGTGACTACGGATGGGCCGAGGAGACCAGCCTCGACCTCGACATGGTTTCGGCGACATGCCCTGGCTGCCACATCGTCCTGGTCGAGGCAGACTCGGCGAACGTCTCGGATCTCATGACGGCCGAGGACACCGCCGCCACCACATCGGGCGTCGTCTCCGTCTCCAACAGCTGGGGTGGGTCCGAGGACAACACCGTCACCTCCGTCGACTCGCACTTCAACCATCCCGGCGTCGCGATCGCAGCGAGCTCGGGTGACTCCGGTTACGGCGTCTCCTGGCCGGCCTCCTCTCCGTACGTCACCGCCGTGGGCGGCACCTCGCTGAGCAGGGCGTCCAACTCCCGCGGCTGGACCGAGACGGCGTGGAGCGGTGCGGGCTCGGGCTGCTCGGCGTATGAGGCCAAGCCGTCCTGGCAGCACGACTCCGGATGCGCCAAGCGCGCCGTCGCCGATGTGGCCGCGGTCGCCGACCCCAACACCGGGGTGGCGGTCCACGACACGTACAACAGCTGCGGCGGCGGATTGTTGTGCGACACCGAGCTTCAACTCGGTCTCGCACAGGGTGCCGACGGATGGGTCGAAGTCGGCGGCACCAGCGTCTCGTCGCCGATCATCGCGAGCGTCTACGCACTGGCCGGAAACACCTCTCAGGTCGTCAACGGCTCGTATCCGTACAACCACACATCGGCGCTCAACGACGTCACTTCGGACAGCAACGGCTCCTGCGGCGGCAATTACCTGTGCACCGCGGGTCCGGGATACGACGGGCCGACCGGCCTCGGCACACCCAACGGCACCGGCGCCTTTTGACGGCGGCTCTATCTGACCGGCAAGGGCTGGGCTCGCGTCGCACTACTGCGGCACGAGCCCAACGCTTGCCTCATCTCAGCCCCAGTCGGCCGCAGACCGCACGCTCCATGCCGTGACTGGCCAGGCGGATACGGAACCTGCTCAGGACACCAGCGCCGAAGCGGGTGTCCGTCGGCTCCGCCGACGGACCGCTGTCGAGCCGTTCACCGCACCGAGCGGCAACGGCGCACACTGAGCCACAGCTCGAGGTGATCGCGATGGACGCGAGGATGTGGGTCTCCATGGCAAACCTCTCAGCAGGACGCCTGGAACACCCACCGCCGGTTCGAACGACTGGTCTCCGACCTGGCAGCCCGCGACGGACTTGACGTCGAACGACGGCACGGCGGACCTCACGACGGGGGCGCCGACGTCATCGCCACGACGCCCGCCGGCGACAGGTTGGTCTTCCAGTGCAAGCACACCACCAAGGCGAAGCCCGTGGGAGTGCCGACCATCCGCGAGCTGAACGGCACCGCTGGCCCTGTCCACAACGCTGACATCGCGATCGTGATCACCAATGGCACCTTCACCAAGGCCGCCGAAGAGTTCGCGCGTCAGCAGGACATCATCCTGCTCAGCTGGTGGGTGCCGTGCGCTGGGCCACCTGGGGCGAATCCCCTGTTCGACATCCTCGAACTCCACGGGGGTCAGCACCGCACCGTCAACTCACCCCGAACCAGGCGTCCCGGACGGCACTCGTTTCAACCACCTTCGAGCCTCTGAACCGCCCTTCCATGAGTCGGCATGGTGGCCACACGCATAGCCAACCCGCGAACTATGTTGCCCCACCACATGTGCCCCTGACCTGCATCTTCCTACGGTGTGCCGACACGTACCCGTCCCCACCGCACACGAGGAAGTGGCGCACATGGCACCCGAAGCAACAACCGCTCCCCCACCCCCCGCCAGCCTCCCCCGTATCGTCGCCGCCAGCCTCATCGGGACCACCATCGAGTGGTACGACTTCTTCCTGTACGGCTCCGCGGCCGCCCTCGTCTTCAACAAGCTGTTCTTCCCCGGCTCCGACCCGCTCGTCGGCACCCTGCTGTCGTTCCTGACCTACGCCGTCGGGTTCGCCGCCCGGCCGCTGGGGGCGCTGGTGTTCGGGCATTACGGGGACCGGCTGGGGCGCAAGCGGCTGCTCGTGCTGAGTCTGCTGCTGATGGGCGGGGCGACCTTCGCCATCGGGCTGCTGCCGACCCATGCGACGGTCGGCAGTGCGGCGCCTGTTCTGCTGACGCTCCTGCGGCTCGTCCAGGGGTTCGCGCTCGGCGGTGAGTGGGGCGGCGCCGTCCTGCTGGTGTCCGAACACGGGGACGCGCGCAGGCGCGGGTTCTGGGCGTCGTGGCCGCAGACCGGGGCGCCGGCCGGTCAGTTGCTCGCGACCGGTGTGCTGTCGCTGCTCACCGCCGTGCTCTCGGACGGCGCCTTCGCGAGCTGGGGCTGGCGGATCCCGTTCCTGCTGTCCGGTGTCCTGGTCGTCGTCGGTCTGTGGGTCCGCCTCTCCGTCGACGAGTCACCCGTGTTCCGGGAGGCGTTGGCGCGGGCCGAGGCGCGGGGCGGGGACGGGGCGGCCGAACCGCCCCCACTCGTCTCCGTGTTGCGGCACCACTGGCGCGATGTGCTCGTGGCGATGGGCGCGCGTATGGCGGAGAACATCAGCTACTACGTCATCACCGCCTTCATCCTGGTCTACGCCACCGCCTCCGCCGGTGTCTCCAAGCAGACGGCCCTGAACGCCGTACTCATCGGCTCCGCCGTGCACTTCGCCGTGATCCCGGCGTGGGGCGCACTGTCCGACCGGGTCGGGCGGCGGCCCGTGTATCTGCTGGGTGCGGCCGGGATCGGGTTGTGGATGTTCCCGTTCTTCTCCCTGGTCGACACCGGGCGGTTCGGGTGCCTGGTGCTTGCGGTGACCGTCGGTCTCGTCCTGCACGGCGCCATGTACGCGCCCCAGGCCGCCTTCTTCTCCGAGATGTTCGCGACCCGGATGCGCTACTCCGGTGCCTCCGTCGGCGCCCAGTTCGCCTCCGTCGCCGCCGGGGCACCGGCCCCGCTGATCGCCACCGCGCTCCTGTCCGACTACGGCAGCTCGACCCCGATCGCCCTGTACGTCATCGCGGCCTCCCTGCTCACTCTGCTCGCGGTGGCCGTGGCGAAGGAGACCCGGCAGCGGGACCTGGCCGACGACGACGCCGGCACCGTAACGGCGAGCAGCAAGGCCGACGCGCACACCGCGTAAGCATGCGCCGCAGGTCCCCCCGGGGGATCAGCGGCGCTCCGGTGGCGCCCCCAACCGGTGCAGACGCAGCGCCAGTTGGACCTCCAGAACCCGCGCGGGGCTCTGCCAGTCGTCACCGAGGAGGCGGGCGACGCGCTCCAGTCGCTGGGCGACCGTGTTGACGTGGACGTGGAGCTCGTCCTTCGTGTGGGCCGGGCTCATCCCGCAGGCGAAGTACGCGTCGAGGGTGCGCAGCAGTTCTGTACCGCGCCGTGCGTCGTACGCGACGACCGGGCCGATGGTGCGTTCCACGAATCCGGCGACGTCCCGTTCCCCGGCGAGGAGCAGGCCGAGGAAGCCGAAGTCCTCGGCGGCGGCCCCGTCCCCGCCCCGGCCCAGGAGGTTGAGCGTGTCCAGACAGCGGCGGCCCTCGGCATAGCCGGCGGCCACGGCGTCGGGACGGGCGGCGAGGTCGGCGACGGGCGCGGATGCACCGACGGTCACCGGCTGGTGGACGGCGGTGCCGAGGTGGCGGGCGGTGCGGCGGGCCACGCCGGCGGCGGTGTCACCGGGGCCGAGGGGCAGCAGCAGGACGATGCCGCCGTCGCGGGCCGCGGCCAGGCCGTGCCGGGTGGTGGCGAGGTGGGAGGCGGCCGACCAGAGCCGGCGGCGGGCGGCCGCCTCGTCCTCGGCGTCGGCCGCCGGGCCGTCCAGCCGGGCGGCGAGCACGACGTGGGTGGCGTCGAGGTCGGCGCCCAACCGGGCGGTGCGGTCACGCAGTTGGCGCGGGTCGCGGTCGCGTGCGTGGAGGAGGTCGTCCAGCAGCTCGCCGCGCACGCGCTGTTCGGCCTCGGCTGCGGAGCGGCGGGCCAGCAGGAGCAGCGAGGTGACCATGGCGGCGCGTTCCAGGGTGCGCTGGTCGACGGGGTCAAGGCGGGGGTGGCCGCGCAGCACCAGCGCGCCGAGCAGTTCGCCGCCGGCGGCGACCGCAGCGATCCAGTCCTCGCCGTGCCGGACCGCGTGACCTTCCGTGCGCGAGGTCGCCAGCGAGCGCGTGCCGGCGGTGTCGGTGTCGGTGAACTCGACCGTGCCGCCGAGGACTTGGGAGACGGCGGCGGCCACGTCATGGACTCCGCCGCCGCGCAGCACGAGTTCGGCGAGCCGGTCGTGGACGTCCGAGGCGCGTTCGATGACCGCGCTGCGGTCCTTGATGATCTCGTTGGCACGCTCCAGGCCGGCCATGGCCGAACGGGTCTCCGTGAGCAGGTTCGCCCCGTCGATGGCGGCCGCGGCCAGCGCGGCGAAGGAGCCGAGCAGCGCGATCTGCTCCCGTTCGAAGACGCGCGCCCGCCGGTCCGCCGCGAACAGCACACCGATGACGTGCGGCCCCAGCATCAGAGGCACCCCGAGGATGGCGACCAGGCCCTCGTCGCGCACCCCGGCGTCGATGGTGAGGGTGTGCTGGAAGCGGTCGTCCTTGAAGTAGTCCTCGGTGACGTACGGCCGCGCGGTCTGTGCGACGAGCCCGCCGAGTCCCTCCCCCATGCCGAGCCGCAGCTGCTGGAAGCGGGCCGCGACGGATCCCTCGGTGACCCTCATGTAGGTGTCGCCGCGCGCCGGGTCGTTGAGGCTCAGGTAGGCGACGTCCGTGCCGAGCAGAGAGCGGGCGCGCTGGACGATCGCCTGGAGCACGGCGTCCACGTCCCGCAGCCCCGCCAGGTCGTGCGCGGTCTCGAACAGCGCGGACAGCTCCGCCTCGCGCCGCCGTCTGCCCTCCAGCTCGGTGCGGACCCGCAGCGCGAGGAGTCTGGCCCGCTCCAGCTCGGCGATCCGCTCGGCCGGCCGGCCTTCGGCACGGGCGACCAGCAGCGGCTGCTCGTACGCCTCCGCCGAGGCGCCCCTGGCCAGCAGTTCGAGGTACGCCGACTCGGCGCCGGAGGGCACCTCGGCGCCCCCGGGCATCTCGGCACCCTCGGCGAGAGCGCCGACCGCTTCTGCCGGGGCCGGCCACCTGGCGGACTGCGCGTGATTGCGGGACATGGTCACAGGATTCCGCATCGCCGCTCCGGCCCGTCGGGCCTGTGGAAAACTCGTGGACCGGCGGCTGCCCGGGCCTTCAGTGGGCCGTCCAGCCGCCGTCGAGCACCAGCGAGGTGCCCGTGACGAACGAGGCGTGAGGACCGCACAGATAGGCCACGGCCTCGGCGACCTCGTCCGGTTCGAGGAGCCGTTTCACGGCGGTGTCCGTCAGGAGCACCTCGGACAGCACCCGTTCGTCGGGGATGCCGTGGGCCCGGGCCTGGTCGGCGAGCTGCTTCTCCACCAGTGGGGTGCGCACATAGCCGGGGTTCACACAATTGGAGGTCACGCCATGGGGTGCGCCCTCCAAGGCGGCCGTCTTGGACAGCCCCTCCAGACCGTGTTTGGCGGCCACATAGGCGGACTTGAAGGCGGAGGCGCGCAACCCATGGACGGAGGACACATTCACGATCCGCCCCCAGCCCTGCCCGTACATGTGCGGCAGGGCACCCCGGATGAGCCGGAACGGGGCCTCCAGCATCACCGTCAGCACGGTGTGGAAGACGTCCGGGGGGAACTCCTCAATGGGGCGCACCAGTTGGATGCCCGCGTTGTTGACGAGGACATCGGTGCCGGCGGCGGCGCGTTCGGCCGCGTCCAGGTCGGTGAGGTCGAGGACGTACGGCTCGACGGGACCGCCCGCCGGGCCCGCGACCCGCTGGGCCGCCTCGGTCAGTTCGGCCAGCCCCGCCGCGTCCCGGTCCACGGCTCTCACCGCGGCTCCGGCGGCCGCGAGGCGCAGCGCGCAGGCGCGGCCGATGCCGCTGGCGGCACCGGTGACAAGGGCGGTGCGGCCGCGCAGGTCGAGCGCGGGAGGGCGGGGGTCGGGAAGGGCACTGGGCGAGCTCATGATCCGACCCTAGGCGGCCCTCCCCCGGGACCACATAGGGTCAGCGCACATACTTCAGCTGAAAGCCGTAGCGTCGAACCATGTGGGTGCATCCGACATGGCCTGCTTGATCCGGTGCACACCGAACTCGTTCAGCTGCGGCAGGGCGTCCACGTCGAACCAGGCCACCTCCAGCGACTCGTCGTCGTTGACGCGGGCCTCGCCGCCGACGGCCCGGCATCGGAAAGTGATGTCCATGTACTGGCAGATGTCGCCGTTCGGGTAGGTGACGGGGTTCAGCGCCTGGACGAGGACCACCCGCTCGGCGACACAGCGCACCGCCGTCTCCTCGAAGACCTCCCGCACGGCGCAGGCGGCAGGCTGCTCCCCGGGCTCCGGAATGCCGCCGATGACCGACCACTTGCGGGTGTCGGTACGACGGCCCAGCAGCACTCTGCCCTCGTCGTCGAAGACGATGGCAGTGATCCCGGGCAGCCACAGCAACTGGTGGCCCGCCGAGGCCCGGATCGTGCGGATGAAGTCAGGAGTAGCCATGCGCCGACCCTAACCGCCCGGTCCTACCGCACCGGTCGAAGCCACGGGGCGTGCAGCGGGTGTACGGCTACGCGTCACCGGCGCGCCGGGAGCGCAGCCCGGAGCCGATCGCCCAGCCGACCCCACCCGCCGCGACCAGCACCAACGCGATCTCGGGCAGGATGCCCAGCTTGGTCGCGGGGGTCTCGGAGGTGCGCAGCGGCACCTTCTGGACCAGGTAGGCGGGTACGAACATGCCGGTCTTCTGGGTGATCTTCCCATCCGGCATGATGATCGCACTGACGCCGCTGGTCACCGGCACGGTGACGGTCCGGCTGTGCTCTACCGCGCGGATACGGGACATGGCGAGCTGCTGGTAGGTCATCTCGCTGCGGTCGAACGTGGCGTTGTTGCTCGGCACGGAGATCATCTCGGCGCCGTGCGTGACGGTGTCCCGCACGTCCCAGTCGAAGGCGGCCTCGTAGCAGGTGGCGAGGCCGACCTTGGTTCCGTCGATGTCGAACACGCCGGGCTTTGAACCCCGGCTGAAGTCCTGCCGGACCATGCTGGTCCAGTCCTTGTTGATGGCGCCGACCAGACCGCGTAGCGGAAGGTACTCGCCGAAGGGCTGGATCTGCCGTTTGTCGTACGTCGCCGTCGGGCCCTTGACCGGGTCCCAGAGGATCTGCTCGTTGAGGAGCTTGCCGTCGCGTTCGACGACCCCGCCGACCGAGATGGGCACGCCCATCGCCGTGGCAGCCTCGTCGATCACGGCGGCCGCGTCGGCGTCGGCGAACGGGTCGACGTCGGAGGAGTTCTCCGGCCACAGCACGAAGTCCGGCTTGGCGGCCTTGCCCGCCTTGACGTCGGCGGCCAGCTTGAGCGTCTCCTTCACGTGGTAGTCGAGCACGGCCTGCCGCTGGGACGCGAAATCAAGGCCGGCGCGCGGCACATTGCCCTGGATGACCGCGACGGTGACCGAGCCGTCCTCCGCCTTGTCGCTCACCAGCGTCCGAGCGGCCACCGCGCCCACCACGGGGACGGCCACACTCAGCAGGGCCGCGGCCGCCGCCGCGCGCCGGATCTCACGCGTACGGCGCCCCTCGACGGCCAGGCGCACCACCTCGTACAGACCGAATCCGCACAGGACGACCGCGAAGCCGAGCACGGGGGTGCCGCCCACCGCGGCGAGCGGCAGGAAGACGCCGTCCGCCTGGCCGAAGGCGATCTTGCCCCAGGGGAAGCCGCTGAAGGGCACACGCGCGCGTGCCGCCTCACCAGCGATCCACACGGCGGCCGCCCATACCGGCCAGACCGGTAGTTTGGACACGGCGGCGACGCCCACACCGACCAGGGCGACGAAGATCGCCTCGATGGCCACCAGCGCGAGCCACGGCCCGGGGCCGACCTCGACGCCGGTCCACACCAGCAGGGGCAGCAGGAAACCGAGTCCGAACAGATAGCCGACGCCGAGTGCCGCCTTCCAGGTACGGCCGCGCAGCACCCACCCGAGTCCGGCGAAGGCGGGCACGGCCAGCCACCACAGGGTGCGCGGCGGGAAGCTGACGTACAGCAGCACTCCACTGAGCGCGGCGGCGGCCGCCGGGACCAGGCGGCGGAGCAGCCGCAGGCCGCGTGCGCGGGGCGCGAGGCGCGGTGTGAGCTGGTCCGACTGGTCGACGGAAGTTGCGGTGACGGTCACTCCGGGAGTGTACGGCGGCTGGCCTTGCGGCCGACAGCACGGTCTCGGCATGCAGGAATCACACCGTTCCCGCTCAAGTCGTCCACAAAGCGGGCATCACCGGTTACCGTGTGCCGAGGCGGGCGGCGGGGCCTGCCACAGGTCGGGGGACCGGGTACGGGGGGCGACGGTGGGGTCGACCGGGATGATGTCCGCTGCCGGCACGGACGCGGACAACGAGAGACGAAACGTTTCTGATGCGGTGGGCGTCGTGGTGCTCGGGGCGTGCGCCGGGTGGCCGCTGCTCTCGGCGGCCGGGCGTGACGGACGGCCCGAGGGCATGCTGCTGGCGGTGCTCGCCGTGGCCGCGGGCTATGCCGCGGGCCGGATGTCGGGGGCGCTGTGGCCGGTGGCCGCGCCCTGTGTCGGCGCGCTGGCCGGGCTGGGCCTGGCGGTGGCGATGCCCGAGGTGGCGGCAGGCCCCCAGTTCACGACGCCGCTCGGCCGTGCCGGTGCCGTCGCGGCGCTGCTGGTCCTCGCGACGGGTGGCGTGTGCTGCGCCGTCTGGGCGACACCGGTTCCGGCACTGCGCTTCGGACTGCGGACGCTGGCCGCCGGGATCGGGGTGACCGGTGCGGCCATGGGCTCGGTGATGGGGTGCGCGGCCAGTGCCGCCGTGCTGATGTGCTCCCTGGCCGCCGGCCGAATGCGCCGTCGGGGCCCGGGCATCGCGGGCCTGGCCCTGGTGGCCGCGCTGGTGACCGGCACGGTCTGGGCGGTCGCCGCGAACGTCCTGCCCACCGGCCTCAGCACCGCCCTGGTCGGCCCCCTCACCGAGCACCGCGTCCAGCTGTGGCGGGACGCCCTGCATCTCGCCCGCCGGAACAGTGCCCTGGGCGTCGGCCCCGGCCGGTTCGGCGAGCTGAGCGGCACCGCGTCCGAGGCCCTGCTGCCCGACGGCAAGCCGCACTCCGCGCCGCTCCAGCAGGCCGCCGAACAGGGTCTGGTCGGTGCCCTCCTGCTGGCCGCCGCGTTCTGCTGGATTCTCTACGCCCTGTGGCGCTCACCCCGCTCCACGCCGGTCGTGCTCACCGCGGTCGCGGCGCTCACGGCACTGGCCTCGATCGCCGCGGTCGGCAACGCCCTGAGTTTCACGACGGTGTCGGCGGGCGCCGGCCTACTGGCGGGCCTGGCGACGGCCCGGCCGTGGGTGGCGGGTCTTCCACAGAGCTGAGGCGGACGTCCATGTGCCCCCGGCACACGCCCATGTGCTCCGGACACATGTGGTTGGGCCATACAGGCACGCGAGTCATCTCAGTGGGCGGTGCCCGGTGCGATCGTCCGCAGGCGTTCCCTGATGACCCGGACCGCCGACTCGGCGTTGTCCACGGTGATCGTGAAGGTGTGGCCGTCCCACAGGCTCAGGACGATGCCCTCGCCGCGGCGGACGACGACGGCCGTGCCCTTCTCCGGCCGCCAGCGGTAGCCCCAGCCGCCCCAGTGACGCGGAGTGATCTGCGGCGTGAAGTCGGCGCCGACCACATGGGAGAGCGGAATACGGCGGCGCGGCACCCCTATATGGCCGCAGCGGACTTCGAGGCACTCCTTGTCGAGCTTCAGATCGACATGCACGAAGGCGAGGGTGCCGAAGAGGACCAGCAGCCCGGCGGCGATGCAGCCCACGACGGACATCACCAGCGGGGCGATCCCCGAGGTCCAGGCGGAGTCCACGGCCAGTTCGATGCCGAGCGCCATGCAGGCCGCGCCGACCAGCGCCAGCAGCCACTGGACCCGGTTGGTGGCGCGCCCCGTCCAGACATCCGGGTGCGGGGCGTCCTCGTCCGGGGAGCGGTCGTGGGGGTGGTCCCTCATGTCTACGAGATTACTCAGGTTTCGCTGCGCGGGTACTACGTTGCGGAGGGCGACTGCTCACATCGGCGGTATCGGCGGCCCCGGAGGGTTCACTGGGACGCGGCGGGGCTGACCGTCCGCAGCAGGCGGGCCTCGGCGTAGCTGAGCGCGGCCTCGGGGAGTCCGCCCTCGCGGCCGTTGAGCAGCACCGTCACCGTGCCGGTGGCCGGTGCGTCGGGGGCCGGCTGCGCACCGATCCGGCGCAGCGCCTGGGCGGCCACGGCTCCGGCGGACCCGTGCAGGGCGACGGGTGCGGCGCCGGGGCGCTGGACGGCGGTGCGGATACGTTCCGCCAGGAGTTCGTAATGGGTGCAGCCCAGGACGACAGTCCTTACGTCGTCCGGTGTGAGCTGGGCCGCCGCGCTCACGGCGGCGTCGACGGCCGCCTGGTCGGCGTGCTCCACGGCCTCGGCGAGGCCCCAGCAGGGCACCTCGGTGACCGGCACGCCGTCGGCGAAGTCCTCGATGAGGCCCCGCTGGTAGGCGCTGCCGGTGGTCGCGGGTGTCGCCCAGATCGCCACGGGGCCACCACCGGCCGCGGCGGGCTTGATCGCCGGGACGGTGCCGACGACGGGGATGCCGGGTTCGAGGCGGGCGCGCAGTGCGGACAGGGAGTGCACGGTCGCCGTGTTGCAGCCGACGATCATCGCGTCGGGGTGACGGGCTGCCGCGGCCTCGGCGACGGCCAGGGCGCGCTCGGTGATGCCTTCGGGGGTGCGGGGCCCCCAGGGCATGCCCTCGGGGTCGAAGGAGAGGACGAGATCCGCGTCGGGGCGCAGCCGCCGTACCGCTGCGGTGGCCGCCAGCAGGCCGATGCCGGAGTCGATGAGCGCGATCTTCACCCGGCCACGATAGACGATGGGCCGTTGGGGTCAGGTCCCATGGTGCAGACTGCGCGGGTGAGCGCCATCGTGTGGACCGCCGCCGTATCCCTCGCCGCCTGGCTGTGGCTGCTGCTCTGCCAGGGCTTCTTCTGGCGCACCGACGTCCGGCTGCCACCCCGGCACGATCCTGAGAAGTGGCCGGATGTGTGCGTGGTCGTGCCGGCCCGGGACGAGGCCGCCGTACTCCCCCTGAGTCTGCCGTCGCTGCTGACGCAGGACTACCCGGGGCGGGTGGAGGTGTTCCTGGTCGACGACGGCAGTACGGACGGCACCGGTGAGCTGGCCCGGGAGCTGGCCGCGCGCCACGGCGGGCTGACGCTGACCGTGGCCTCGCCCGGCGAGCCGCCGGCGGGCTGGACCGGCAAGCTGTGGGCGGTACGGCACGGCATCTCTCTGGCACGCGCGCGTGACCCCGAGTATCTGCTGCTGACGGACGCGGACATCGCACACGAGCCGGACAGCCTGCGGCTGCTGGTGGCGGGCGCGCGCACGGGGGGCTTCGACGCGGTCTCGCAGATGGCCCGGCTGCGGGTGGAGAGCCTGTGGGAACGGCTCGTGGTCCCCGCCTTCGTCTACTTCTTCGCCCAGCTGTACCCGTTCCGCCGGATCGGCCGGAGGGGGTCGCGTACGGCGGCAGCGGCGGGCGGTTGTGTGCTGCTGCGCGCCGATACGGCGGAGAGGGCGCGCATCCCGGACGCGATCCGGCACGCCGTGATCGACGACGTGGCGCTCGCCCGTGCCGTGAAGGGTTCCGGCGGCCACATCTGGCTGGGGCTCGCGGACCGGGTGGACAGCGTCCGGCCCTATCCACGACTGCACGACCTGTGGCGGATGGTCTCCCGCAGCGCGTACGCGCAACTGCGGCACAACCCGCTGCTGCTCCTCGGTACGGTCGCCGGTCTCGCGCTGGTGTACCTGGTACCCCCGGCGGCGGTGCTGGCGGGCGCGGTAGCCGGCAGCGCGGCGGCGGCACTCGTCGGGGCCGCGGCCTGGCTGGTGATGACCGCGACGTACGTGCCGATGCTCCGCTACTACCGGCAGCCGCTGTGGCTCGCCCCTCTGCTGCCGTTCACCGCGTTCCTCTATCTCCTGATGACGGTCGACTCGGCGGTGCAGCACTACCGCGGGCGCGGGGCGGCCTGGAAGGGCCGTACGTACGCGCGTCCCGGCGCCGTGGCCGACGAGGGCTGAACCGCTCCCTCACGGTCACTTACGGCCGGGCGTCCAGTTCATGCCCCAGCCGTAGGCGCGGTCGACGGTCCGCTGGGGGCTCACCCCGCGATCCGGGACCAGATAGCGCGCCTCGCGCTGCACGACCAGGTCGCCACCGGTGTTGGTGAGCAGGGCGAGGGCGCACACGGTCGAGGGGACAGTGCACTCGTCCAGGGAGAAGTCGATCGGGGCACCGTGCTGGGGTTGGAGGGTGACGGTGGCGTGCAGGTCGGCGAAGGAGCTGGCGCCCTGGTAGATCGTCACGAAGACCAGGATGCGCCGGAAGTCCTCTTTGTGGTCGAGGTTGACGGTGAGGTTCTCCCCGCTCGCCACGGCACCGGTGCGGTCGTCACCGTCGAGATGGATGTACGGGGGGCGGCCGAGCGAGCCGAAGGCGTTGCCCAGTGCCTGGACGACGCCCTTGCGGCCGTCGGCGAGCTCGTACAGGGCGCACAGGTCGAGATCGAGGTCGGCCCCGCCGTGCCGGGCGCCCCAGCCCGGGGACTGCTTGCGGACCTGCCAGTTGAGGTTGACGCGCAACGAGCCGGAGGTGCCGCCCTGTTTGGCCAGGGACACGGAGGGCGCCGACTTGGTGAGCGTCACCTTGGACAGGCGCACGGGCGCGGCCGGTGAGGGTGGCGGCGGGACGGGCAGGCCGCCGGCGGTCGGCGCCGGGTGCTGAGGGGAGGGGAGACCGCCGGGCTGCGGCGGGGGCACCTGGGCGGGCGCCTGCGGGGCGGCGGGGGGCGTGGTCACCGCGGGGGTGGCCGGCCGGGTGGCCTGGGGCACGGGCGGCGGTGCCGGGTGCTGCGGCTCTTCCACCGTGATCCCGAAGTCGGTGGCGAGTCCTTCGAGCCCGCTGCTGTAGCCCTGTCCCACGGCACGGAATTTCCAGCCGCCCTGGCGTCGGTACAACTCACCGAGTACGAAAGCGGTTTCCACCGTGGCGCCGGTACTGTCGAACCGGGCGACCTCGTTCCCGTTCGCCGCGTCGCGGACTTCGATGTAGAGACCGGGGACCTGGCCGAACGTTCCGCCGTCGGCGGAGGCCGCCAGGACGATCTGCTCGATCGGGGCCTCCACGCGCGCGAGGTCGACGAAAAGGGTGTCGGTGACCTGATCACCGGAGTGCCGTTTGCCCTCGTGGCGGACCGCACCGGAGGTGTGCGCGGGCTGGTTGTAGAAGACGAAGTCGCCGTCGGAGCGCACTTTTCCGGCGACCAGCAGCAGCGCCGAGGCGTCCGCGTCGGGGACACCCGGACCGGAGCGCCAGCCCAATTCGATACGCAGCGCCGCGGTCGGCACCGGCGCATTGGATCCTTTCGACATTGACATGTCCGCCCCCATCACGTGTCGGCATACCGGGCGCGCCCGGCGGTCCCAGATCATCCCTACCCGCACAACCTATTCCCGGGGACAGAGAAGTCCCATGAGGCACAGGAAGATCCCTGTCCAACTGCCGGTAACCGGCGCGGAACTCGGCCTTTACACGATCAGAACGTTGATTGCCGTCCCTTTTTGCCGAGTTCGCTCGGATTGGGGATGCGGCGTCACTGCCGACACGGAAAACAACCCTCTTATCGGTCTCCCCAACCAGCACATCGTGGGCTTAACTTATGTGCCATGACCTCCCCCCGCTCCACCTATGGCGGCGGCTACTACTCCGCCTCCTTCCCGGACACCCCGATCTACGACTCCCTCGTGGCCGAGCGGGGCACCCCGCAGATCGCCCCGATCCGGGTTCCCCCCGCCTACGACGCGCCCAGCAGCATGAACCTGCCCGCGCTCCCGTCGGCACTGCCCGCCCTCCCGGCGGGCCCCTCCCAGCCGGCCCCCGGCTACGGCTACCCGCAGATGCAGCAGCCCGCTCCGCTGCAGCAGGCGCCCACGGCGTACATCCCCCAGCAGGCGACGGCACCGCGCGGCTACCCCGGCCAGCAGCAGCCGCAGCCGCCGCGCCCGATGATGGGCGGCACCGGGTACGAGGCGATGCGCCCGGCGGCTCCGCGCCCCGCGCCCACGGCTCCGTACCAGGACCCGTACAACAACCAGCAACAGCAGCAGTACCGCGGCTACTGATCGGCATCCCCTGATGTCGGCGCCGCCTGGCACGATGGCGTCATGGGGATCGCCGATCTGCAGTCGATACACGTCCACCCGGTCAAGGCGCTCCGGGGCTTCTCGCCCCGGCAGGCCGTTGTGGAGCCCTGGGGGCTGGCCGGTGACCGGCGCTGGGCTTTGATCGACGACGGGGGAAAGGTCGTCACCCAGCGCGAACAGCCGCGCCTCGCGCCCGCCGCCGCCGGGCTGCTGTCCGGTGGCGGCATCCGCCTGTCCGCGCCCGGGCGGCCCCCACTGGAGGTGCCGGTCCCGAAGCCGGCGGCCACGGTGCCGGTGGACGTCTTCGGTACGAAGGTGGAGGCGCTCCTCGCGGCCGAGACCGCGCACGCCTGGTGCAGTGACTATCTGGGAGCCGACGTCCGCCTCGTCCACATGGACGATCCAGCCACCCGCCGCCCGATCGACCCGGACCACGCGCTGCCGGGCGAGACCGTCAGCTTCGCCGACGGCTATCCCCTGCTGCTCACCACACAGGCCTCGCTCGACGCCCTCAACTCCCTCATAGCGCAGGGCGACCACGCCGACGAGGGCCCGCTCCCCATGAACCGCTTCCGGCCGAACGTGGTCGTCCGGGGCACGGAGCCGTGGGCGGAGGACGACTGGACACGGATCGCCATCGGCGAGGTCGAGTTCCGGATGTCGAAGATGTGCGGGCGGTGCGTCGTGACCACGACCGACCAGGAAACCGCCGAGCGCGGCCGGGAACCGCTGCGGACGCTGGCGCGGTATCGCAGGGTCGGCAACCGACTCGTCTTCGGCCAGAACCTGGTGCCGTGCTCCCCCGGCACGATCCGGGTCGGGGACCCGGTGCGCGTCCTCGGCTGATGTCGCCACGGCCGACCCGTCCTGGACGGAGCCACCCGCACTCTCACCGGCTCCCCTCCCCTGACGGCCGTCGGCCGCGCCCTAGTCGCCCCAGCTTCCTGCGCCCTGCGCCCTGCGCTCACCCCGTAGCCGCCGCCCTCCGCCGAGTCGCCCTCGCCCGAGCCACACCCCTTGCACCACCCGCACCACCCTCGCCCGAGCCACGCCCCCGCACCGCCCCCGCCGCCCTCGCCCAGGCCGGCTTCGACTCGGACTCGAGTGATCTCCGCCCTCGCGGGAACCCAAGCCCGCGGCCCGGTCGTTGGGGTCGTGGGAAGTTCATGAAAGCCCCGGCCGGGGGTGATTTCGCTCTCTCTTCGGCCGGGCTCACGGGTGAACGGCTCGGGCGGGGGTTATCACGGAGCGGGAAGGGGGTGGTGGACGGTGCGAGCGATCCGCGGCCTGTGGCGCTGGCGGCGCAATCCGCTGCGCCGCGCGACCGACCTGGTCGAGGCCTGGGTCGCCCTGGTGGCACTGCTGCTGATCGTGGTGGCCGCGCCCGTGCTCGGCTCGCTCGTCGGCGCCGCCGCCCAGGACACCCTCCAGCGGTCCGTCCGGCAGCAGCACCACGACCGGCATCTGGTCACGGCCACCGTCGTACGGAAGCTGGACGGCTCCCTGGTCGAGCCCGACCCCGACGCCACCAGTGCCCACGACACCCGCAGCCGCGTCCTGGCCAACTGGACCGCACCGGACGGCACCCGGCAGTTCGGCGCTGCCCTGACGACCCTCAAGTCCCCGCACAAGGGCGACCACTTCGGCATCTGGACGGACCGGCACGGCCTGCTGACGGCCCGCCCGCTGGACTCCGCCACCGCGACGACCCACGCCGTGCTGGCCGGGTTCGGCGCGACCCTGCTCACCGCGGGCCTGGTCGAGGGCGCCAGACGGATGATCGTCTGGCGTATGGTCCGTCGCAGATACGAGCGTTGGGATCAGGCCTGGGACCGGGCGGGCCCGGACTGGGGCAAGGCCGGCACCGGCAGCTGAGGGCCTTTCCGTCTCTGGTCGATCCACCACCTCGGCGCACGCTACGGTGGACCGGCCGAAGCGCATTCGGTATCGACCCGCGCGCGAGCGGACCGCAGGGGCCGGACACCCTCCGAGGTGGCCCCCATGGCGAGCAAGCGATCTGTACGACGAGGTGGGGGCTCAGCAACGCCATGGCACAGGGCACGGTCCAGGTGACGCACACCGGCACATCGAGGTGGCGGCGCCGCACGGGTGAGTACGCGTCGCTCGCCGCCGCCCTGGAGGCCGCCGCCGACGGCGACGTCCTGACGGTCGCGCCCGGCACCTACCGGGAGAACCTCGTCGTCCAGCGCGCGGTGACGCTGCGCGGCCCGGAGGGCTCGCCCGGCTCGGTGCGCATCGCGCCCGCGGACGGGGTGCCGTTGACGGTGCGGGCCTCGGCGGTCGTACAGGACCTGCATGTCGAGGGCCAGGACGCGGCCGCGCCCGCGCTGCTCGTCGAGGAGGGCGCGCCGGAACTGCTGGACGTGCGGATCGTCACCCGCTCCGCCGCCGGCATCGAGGTGCGCGGCGGAGCGCGGCCGACCGTGCGGCGGTGCACCGTGGACAACCCGGCCGGCATCGGCATCGCCGTACTCGACGGCGGCGGTGGGGTGTTCGAGGAGTGCGAGGTCGTGGCGGCCGGTCAGGCGGGGGTGGCGGTGCGCGGCGGCGGCCGTCCGCGGCTGGAGCGCTGCCGGATCCACCACGCCTCGGGCACGGGGATGACGGCGACCGGCGAGAACTCCGCGCTGGAGGCCGTGGGTTGTGAGATCTACGAGGTGCGCGGCTCCGGTGTGCAGGTCACCGCACGGGCCACGGCGCACCTCACCGACTGCGATGTGCACCGCACCACCGCCGACGGCGTGACGCTCGACACCGACGCGGTGCTCACCCTCGCCGACTGCCGCATCCACGACATCCCGGAGAACGCGGTCGACCTGCGCTCGCGCTCGGTGCTGACGCTGACGCGGACGACCGTGCGTCAGTTCGGTCGCAACGGGCTGTCGGTGTGGGACCCGGGCACCCGCGTGGACGCCAACCAGTGCGAGATCTTCGACAGCACGGGTGACTATCCGGCGGTGTGGGTGAGCGACGGTGCCACCGCCGTCCTGGACTCCTGCCGGGTGCACGACGTGCCGGACGCGCTGTTCGTACTGGACCGCGGCTCCCGCGCGGACGTCGTCGACAGCGACCTCTCCCAGGTGCGCAACACGGCGGTGTCGGTGAGCGACGGGGCGACCGCGCAGCTGGACGACTGCCGGATCCGGGACGCGGCCACCGGTGCCTGGTTCCGTGACCACGGCAGCGGCGGCACCCTCAACAACTGCACGGTGGACGGCACCCAGACCGGAGTGATCGTCACCAAGGGCGCCGACCCCACCATCGAGCGCTGCACGGTGGACTCCCCGGCCGAGGCGGGCTTCTACGTGTCGGCGGGCGGCCGCGGCACCTTCGAGGGCTGCCGGGTCACCGGCAGTGGCGGCTACGGGTTCCATGTGATCGACGGCTGCCGTACGACGCTGCGCAAGTGCCGTACGGAGCGGTGTGCGCGCGGAGGTTACGAGTTCGCCGACGGTGGCCCGGACGCGGGCTCGGGCACCGGCCCGGTGGTGGAGGACTGCACCAGCGACGAGAGCGGCAGCCTGCGGCCGCCCGCGGCGCACGAGCCGGCCGTACAGACCGCGCGCCAGACCCCCGGCCTGCTGGGCGCGATTCCCGGCCAGCGCAGCACCGAGCAGGAGCCGCTCCTCACCCCCGCCGCACCCCAGGAGCCGACCCGCGCCTCCAAGGCCGTGCTCGGTGAACTCGACGCGCTGGTCGGCCTGGAGAGCGTCAAGCGCGAGGTCCGTGCGCTGACCGACATGATCGAGGTCGGCCGGCGCCGTCAGCAGGCCGGTCTGAAGGCCGCCTCGGTCAAGCGGCACCTGGTGTTCACGGGCTCCCCCGGCACCGGCAAGACGACGGTCGCCCGGCTCTACGGCGAGATCCTCGCCTCCCTCGGGGTGCTGGAGAAGGGCCATCTGGTCGAGGTGTCCCGGGTCGACCTGGTCGGTGAGCACATCGGCTCCACGGCGATCCGCACCCAGGAGGCCTTCCAACGGGCGCACGGCGGTGTGCTGTTCATCGACGAGGCGTACGCGCTGTCGCCGCAGGACGCCGGGCGGGACTTCGGCAAGGAGGCCATCGACACGCTGGTGAAGCTGATGGAGGACCACCGGGACGACGTGGTGGTGATCGTCGCGGGCTACACGGAGGAGATGGAGCGCTTCCTTTCGGTCAACCCCGGAGTGGCGTCCCGGTTCTCCCGGACCGTCACCTTCAGCGACTACGGCCCGGACGAACTGCTGCGGATCGTGGAGCAGCAGGCCGACGAGCACGAGTACCGGCTGGCGCCGGGCGCCTCCGAGGCACTGCGGGAGTACTTCACGGTGCTCCCCAAGGGCCCCGCGTTCGGCAACGGCCGTACCGCCCGGCAGACTTTCGAGGCGATGGTCGAGCGGCACGCGAGCCGGGTCGCCCAGCTAGCCGACCCGAGCACCGACGACCTCACCCTGCTGTACGCGGAGGACCTCCCCGAACTCTCCTGATCAGCCCGCCGGTTGCGGCCGCTGCCCGGGCAGCTCCGGGCGCAGCCGGGCCAGCAGCCGTTCCCGTTCCTCGGCGAAGACCGGGTCCGCCTGGTAGTCGGAGTGGCCCAGGATCGGGGCGGGGAGCGGGTGCTCAGGGGTGCGTCCGTAGGCGAGGGGGTCCTTCAGGGGGGTGTGGTCGACCTCCGGGCCGTCGCCGTCGGGGATGCGGACGGGGCCGCCGATGGGGTCGGTGAGGCGGTAGAGGTTGCGCCAGCAGGCGACCTCGCGGTGCAGGGAGCCGAGTTCGGCCGGGCCGAAGTGGGCGGGGAACCAGCGGCCGTACAGGCGCTCCAGCGGGGAGCCGTACGTCAGCAGGGCGACGCGCTTGCGCACCGACGGGGCGAGCTGCCAGGCCGCCGCTGCCGCGAGGACGCTGCCCTGGGAGTGGCCTGAGATGACCAGCCGGCCGCCGGTGCGGCCAGTCCAGGTGACCACGCGCCAGGTCAGGTCGGGGACCGCGCGCTCGGCGTAGCAGGGCGGGGCGAAGGGATGGGCGGCGCGCGGCCAGAAGGTGCCCACGTCCCAGAGGATGCCGATGGTGCGCCGGGCGGAGGCGTCCTTGTAGGCGCGCCGGCCCCAGGTGACGAACAGTATGAAGCCGAGCCCGACCAACCAGGAGCCGAGCGCCTGCGAGGCCTGGGCCGCGCCGTGCACCAGGGCGTAGGTCCGGTCGGCGGCCGCGTCCGGTGTCTTCCCGGTGGCGAGCGCGCCCACCAGCGCCCCGGCGCCCAGCACCAGCGTGGTCGCGCAGAGCACGGTGACGATGAGCGGTGTCCGGTCGGTGAGGGCGGCCATGGCGCGGACCCCGGCGATACGGCGGGTACGTGCCAGGTCCTCCGGTTCGCCGGCGTGGTCGAGGTCGACGGCGGCGCGTTCGGCGTGGGCCAGTCGCGAGGTGCGCCAGGAGAGCCAGGCGACCGCGGCGAGGAGCACCACGAGAACGGGCGGGATCACCGAGGCCTGCCAGGTCAGCAGTACCGGCGGCCCGGCGAGGGAGGTCCCGGTGCCGTCCAGCCAGTCGGAGACCCGCTGGGCGACGCCGCCCGAGATCACCCCGCCCAGCGCGCAGGCGAGCAGCGCGACCGCGGGCCCGCCGAGACCGCGCATCGCGGCACGCGGAGCGGGGAGCCGGCGGTGCAGTTCGTGGGCGACGACCCCGAGGACGATCACCAGCATGCCCTGGGCCAGGGCCAGGCCTCCGAAGGCGGTGTCCCCGGCGAGCCGCCCCACGGAGCGCCACCCCGGCCGGGACCAGCCCGCGTACAGCACGGCGAGCGCCAGCAGGGTGAGGGCGCCGAGCGGCAGGCGTCGTACCAGATGCCGGTCGAGTTCCTGGTCGAGGAGGTTCTCGCTGCGGCCCCGGCGGCAGACCACCCACACCGCGGCGACCGCCAGGGCGGCCAACGCGGCGAACAGGAGCCACCCGGCGGCGTCGAGTACGGCGGGTCCGCCGGCCCGGCGGTCGAAGGAGGCCGCCGGTGCGAGGACCGCGGCGGCGACGGTGAGCAGGCCCGCCGCGGTGTGGGCGGCGCGCAGCCGGGCCACCAGCCGGCGCCCGTACCAGAAGCCGGGGCTACCGAGGGAGGTGTGGCCGGGCTCGGGGTTGTGGGCCAGCGGCCGGATGGACTCGTAGGCGCTCCAGGTGCGGTGCGAGAGATACCAGAGCAGGCCGGTCAGGGCGGTGGGCACCAGGGCGGCCAGGGCGAGGCGGCGGCCGGGGGCGCTCCACCAGCCGCCGTCGGAGCCGGCCGGTGAGAGGAAACCGAGCCAGGAGTGCCGGCGGGCGCAGGCGGTGACGCCCGCGCACTGCCAGGCGGCCAGGTCGAGGGCGACCTCGCAGGCGGCCGCGACGAGCAGCACCGTCAGAGTGAGCCCGACGAGCCGGACCAGCAGGCCGTAGAAACGCACGGTGCGCGGCCGGTTCTGGGCGGCGGGGCGCATCCAGTGGGCGAGGTTGACCACCATGAACGGCAGAAGCAGCAGCCACAGGGCGCGGGAGGCGTTGCCGGAGGTGAGGTTGCACCAGACGTACGCCTCGGGCACCGGGCGGTCCCGGTAGTCGCCGGGCCGGGACTCCGCGTCGACGTCCTCGGCGCGGCGGAAGACGGCGGCCGTGTCGTCGCCGGTGATCCGCACCGTGCGCGGATCGTCGAGCATCTTCCCGGGCGTGGTGCCGCCGACGCCGTGCACCAGCAGTTCCAGGTCGATCTCCGGTACGGCGGACCGCTCGGCGGGGTCGCCCGCGGTACGTTCCTGCGCGCGTTCCACTCTTCTCGCACTTCCCCCGTGACGCGCCGATGGTCTGTGTCCGTGCGGGTTTCAGGATCGCCGATTCCGGTGTGACACACACCACTCGTCACGGAATCTCCCCGTTGTGTGTGACACCTGAGGGAACACGTGCCGACCGAATGACATGTGCGCACCGCCACAGGGGGTGGCGCAACCGGCGTAGTCCCGTGAAAGGATGGGGCGCCCACGCACCGGAGCCGGGCGGAATGCCCTGGTCGGAGCCGGTACGCAGGGCGTGTCGGACGGCTTGAGGCGAGAGGACCGGAGCGTACGTGAGCGAGAACCAGAACCTCCTCGCGGAGCAGCGCCGCGCCCTGATCCTGGACGAGGTCCGGCGCCGGGGTGGCGTGCGGGTCAACGAGCTGACCCGCAAGCTCGGTGTGTCGGACATGACCGTACGCCGGGACCTGGACGCGCTGGCCCGGCAGGGCGTGCTGGAGAAGGTGCACGGCGGTGCGGTGCCGGTGGTCGAGGCGAGCACGCACGAGCCGGGCTTCGAGGCCAAGTCGGGGTTGGAGCTGACCGCCAAGGAGGACATCGCCCGGGCCGCCGCCGAACTGGTCGTGCCGGGTACGGCGATCGCCCTGTCCGGCGGTACGACGACATACGCGCTGGCCCATCAGCTTCTGGAGGTCCCCGATCTGACCGTGGTGACGAACTCGGTGCGGGTCGCGGACGTCTTTCACGCGGCGCAGCGCGTCTCCGGGCAGCGGCAGGGCGCGGCGACCGTCGTGCTGACCGGCGGAGTGCGCACCCCGTCCGACTCCCTCGTCGGCCCGGTGGCCGACCAGGCGATCGGGGCGCTCCACTTCGACCTGCTGTTCCTCGGTGTGCACGGCATATCGGTCGAGGCCGGACTCTCCACGCCGAACCTCGCGGAGGCGGAGACCAACCGCCGTCTGGTGCAGTCGGCCCGGCGGGTCGTGGTGGTCGCCGACCACACCAAGTGGGGCACGGTGGGCCTGAGTTCGTTCGCCAAGCTGGAACAGGTCGACACGCTGGTCACGGACGCCGGGCTGCCGGCCGCGGCGCGCGCGGAGATCTCCGAGCACCTGCGCCGTCTGGTGGTGGCGGGCGAAACCGACCGAGGGGCAGACAGCTGACGGGCCGTCAGCTACCTTTTCGGGACAGCGTCTCACGAGGAGGTCGGCCCGGTGGCTCACCAACTGTGCCCGGTGGGACTCGGCTTCGTCGAGACCGCACCCATACGGCTCGTGTTCGGGCAGGAGATGACGGCGGCGCCCGAGGCGGTCTTCCGGGCCCTGGCGGAGGACGTGCCGGGATGGTCGGAGTGGTTCTCGGCGGTGCGGTCGGCCCGGCCGACGGCGGACGGCCGTGAGGTACGGCTCCGGGGCGGCGTCCGCTTCGAGGAGACAGTGCTCAAGGCGAAGGCCCCCGAGGTGTACACCTACCGGGTGGACATGACGAACGTGCCAGGTCCGAGGGCGTGGGTGGAGGAGTGGCGCCTGGTGCCGTCCGGCACCGGCACGCGGGTACGGATGACGTTCGCACTGGACGGTACGGCGCTGTTCCGGGCGGTGAGCAGGCTGGCGTCGCCGGGCATGGGCCGGGCGTTCCGCACGGCGGTCAAGACCTTGGACCGGCGGCTGTCCCTTCAGGCCGACAGAGCCTAGGGGCGCGGACCGTGTCGATGTGCGGCTCCGCCGAGCGGGCGTGCCCAGCCACGGACCACTCGCACCCCCGAACACCCCGCAGACCCCCCGCACCGCCGCCCCCGAACGGCCCGCGGTCCGCACGCCGCCCCCAACGGTCCGCAGACCACCCGCGCCACCACCCCGAACAGCCCAGGACCCCCGCACCGCCCCCGAAACGGCCCGGGATCCGCACGCCGCCCCCAACGGTCCGCAGACCACCCGCGCCACCGACCCGAACAGCCCGCACTCCCCGCACCGCCCCCGAACGGCCCGCAGACCACCCGCGCCGCCGACCCGAACAGCCCAGACCCCCCGCACCGCCCCCGAACGGCCCGCGGTCCGCACGCCGCCCCCAACGGTCCGCAGACCACCCGCGCCTATCCCGGCCAGACTCCGGTCGCCAGCAGGGCCTCGATCGCCGCCGAGTACGGTGCGATGTCCAGCCCCTGCTCCTCCAGCCACGAATCCGAGTAGTACTTGTCGAGATACCGGTCCCCCGGATCGCACAGCAGCGTCACCACGCTCCCCGTACGCCCCGCCGCCACCATCTCGGACACGATCTTCAGCGCGCTCCACAGCCCGGTCCCGGTGGAACCGCCCGCCTTCCGCCCGATCGCCCGCTCCAGTGCCCGCACGGCCGCCACGCTCGCCGCGTCCGGCACCTTCATCATCCGGTCGATGGCCCCGGGCACGAAGCTCGGTTCCATCCGGGGCCGCCCGATGCCCTCGATCCGGGACCCGCAGTCGCAGGTGACGTCCGGATCGCCGGTGGTCCAGCCCTCGAAGAAGCAGGAGTTCTCCGGGTCGGCGACACAGATCCGAGTATCGCGCTGGGTGTAGTGGACATAGCGCGCCAGGGTCGCGGACGTACCGCCGGTCCCCGCCGTGGCCACGATCCACGCCGGCTCCGGGAACCGCTCCAACTCCAGCTGGCGGAAGATGGATTCGGCGATGTTGTTGTTGCCGCGCCAGTCCGTGGCCCGTTCGGCGTAGGTGAACTGGTCCATGTAGTGGCCGCCGGTCTCCACCGCGAGGCGCGCGGATTCCTCGTACATTTTCCGGGAGTCGTCCACGAAGTGGCACTGGCCGCCGTGGAATTCGATGAGCCTGCACTTCTCGGAGCTGGTCGTGCGCGGCATGACGGCGATGAACGGCACGCCGATCAGCTTGGCGAAGTACGCCTCCGAGACGGCCGTCGAGCCGCTGGACGCCTCGATCACGGGACGGCCGGGCCGGATCCAGCCATTGCACAGTCCGTAGAGGAAGAGCGAGCGGGCCAGCCGGTGCTTGAGGCTTCCTGTGGGATGGGTCGACTCGTCCTTGAGGTAGAGGTCGATGCCCCACACCTCGGGCAGGGGGAAGCGCAGCAGGTGGGTGTCCGCCGAGCGGTTCGCGTCCGCCTGGACCTTGCGGACGGCTTCTTTGAGCCAGTCGCGGTACCCGGTGTCGCTGTGGTCGACGTCGAGGGTGGCGCCGGTGCGGATCTGCGGGGTGGTGGTGCTCACGGCGGGACTCCTTACGCTGGGGCCGACGGCGTCGGAGCGCGGCCGACACACCGATCATAAACACCTTCCGCACCGCTCCTCACCTGCATAAACGGATCTTTGAGCGCCTCAAAGGCGCCCTGGGGAACAATGGCGCGAATCATTCGGGGGCGCATTGCGGCGAGTGCTCCGGGCGCCCCCTGCCCGGCGGCCCGTGCGCACTGGTGCTCGTCGCCGAGGCCGGGCAGACTGCCACCGGACGGGACGAACGTCCCGAACGGGGGCGCACACTGGATCACGACACGAGCCGGAGCGCGCCGGCCGGGGCCACGAGCTTCCAGGCCGGTGACCGATGCACGCGAAAAGGGGCGGGGCAGGATGGCGGAGCCGGAGTTCACGGCGAAGGGCGTGCGGATCGACAAACGGCTGCGTTCGCTCACCCGGGCCGGGCAGGTCCGGATAAGCGACGGCAGGCTGCAGCTGCTGACCAGCTACGGCAGCGAGATCGACAGCGCGCCAGTGCAGGCGGTGCGGGCCTCCAAGCCGTGGTTCGCGTCGGAGGACCGGGCCCTGGCCGACCTCAACGGCCAGCGGTACTCACTCACCCTGGGCGACCACGATCCGGCGCCCGGCGAACCCGGGCCGCCCGCGGCGCGCCGCTTCATCGAGGCGGTCCGGCGGGCCGCCGGGCGTGACCACTGAACCACGGCGAGTTGCGGGACCCTACGCGCTGGGTCACGCTTGTCTCACGTCACTCTGGGTTTACCGGCGATAACGCTGCGAACCAGCCCGCCGGCCACGACAGCAGGCGGCCCCATGGACGGCGGCGCCCTGCTGGATCCGTTCTCCGTGTTCTTCCGGACCTCACGTCGGGGAGTCGCAGTCGTGATCGAACACCCAAGCAGACACTGCTCGGTGGAGCTCCAAGCCCTGCCCTCGCGGATCGGCCAGATCCGCAGAATCGTATCTGCACAGTTGCGCTACTGGCATCTGGACCCGCTGATAGACCGGGCCGCGCTCGGTGTGACCGAGTTGCTGACCAACGTCCACCGGCACGCCCAGCCCGACAAGAACTGCACCGTGGAGATCGAGCTTCAGCTCGACCGGCTCACGGTGTCGGTCCGTGACCACGATCCGCGCCTTCCGGTGATCGAGGACGGAACGGACATCGCGCCGATGGCCACCTGCGGACGGGGGCTGGCGATGGTGGCCGCGGTCAGCGAGAGCTGGGGGGTACGGCCGCACGACGACGGCAAGGTCGTGTGGTTCACCCTGCCCGCGCCGACCGCCACGCCGAAGGCGGACCGCCCACTGCACCGTACCGCCGAGTCGGCACCCCGCCGGGTCGTCACAGCAGGACCGGCGGCCACCGGTGCGCCCGCTGCGGGGCATACGACCGTCGGCGTCTCCGCTGTCGCAGTCCACATGGCCGCCGACGCACCTGCTCCCCCACCCGTGACCGCCACTCCCTCCGCTGCCGTACCCGCGACCGCCGGTGCCCCTGACACCGCACACGCTCCCGCCCGCTCGGCTGTCGCCAGTTGAGCGGGCGGTGAGTCTTCCCCTCAGGGTGAGTCTTCCCCTCAGGCGCTACTCCAGGCGATGGCCCGCAGCCCGGCCCCGCAGTCCGGCCCGGCGGGCCGGACACAGGCCCGCCAGGGCGCCCGCCGCCACGCCCATCAACACCATGACGACCACAACGTCCAGGGCGCGTACGGCGATGTCGCCACCGCCGCACACCCTCACGGCGCCCACGACGCGGCCCGCGTCGTGGGCGCCGTGGTCATGCCGCACCGCCCTTGCCGATACGGCCGAACTGCTCCTCCAGGACGGACAGCCGCCGCCAGTACTCGTCCTCGTCGATCTCGCCGGAGGCGAAGCGGCGGCCGAGGACGGCCAGCGGCGAGTCGCCGGCCGGGCGCCCTGCGTCCATCGGGCGCCAGGGGCCACCTCGCCCACGCCACGCGGTGCGGCGCAGGACGGTGACGACGCCGATCACGACGGCCGCCCAGATCAGCGGGAAGAACAGGATCCACGGGCCGGGCCCGCCGTCCCAGTTCGCCAGGGTCTCCATCTCGCTTCAACTCCCTTGTCGTCACCCCTTGTCGAACTTTGCCGAAAGAGGCTTTGGTCTGACGCCTAGAGACTGGCTCCGGGGAGGGGTCCGGGTCGTCGTGCGACCGGCGGCAGTGGCCGTACCTCCCGGGGAGTACGCGGGCGAAGGGCGTCTGCTCCCCACACGGTTGACGCTCTGTACCTACTAGTATGTACAGTGGGCGCATGAGCACGTCGGAGCGGTTGATCGAGTCCACCCGTGAACTGTTGTGGGAGCGCGGTTACGTCGGCACGAGTCCGAAGGCGATCCTGGAGCGCGCCGGGGCCGGCCAGGGCAGCATGTACCACCACTTCAAGGGCAAGCAGGACCTGGCCCTGGCCGCCATCCGGCGGACCGCCGAGGAGTTGCTGGCCACCGCCGAGGGCGTACTCACCGGGCCCGGCACGCCGTACGAGCGGATCCAGGCGTACCTGCGGCGCGAGCGCGATGTGCTGCGCGGCTGCCCGGTCGGACGGCTGACCATGGACCCGGACATCATCGCGAGCGACGAACTGCGGGCGCCCGTCGACGAGACGCTCGACCGGATCCGGGAGCTGATCGCCGGGATCGTCGAAGAGGGCAAGGAGCAGGGGCAGTTCGGGCCCCAGGTGGACGGCGAGGAGATCGCCGCGACGGTCCTCGCGACCGTGCAGGGCGGGTACGTCCTCGCCCGTGCCTCCGGCTCGCCCGCCGCGTTCGACGCCGGCGTGCGCGGACTGCTGTCGCTGCTGAGGAGCTGACGTACATGCACATCACCACAAGACGCCAGGACACACAGCAGGGCCCGGCGGAGAACTTCACCGGCTCGGTGTGGCTCGACGAGATAGCCGCGCCCGCCGCCCCGTCCCGGCTGCGCGTGTTCAACGTCCGTTTCGCGCCCGGCGCCCACACTGCCTGGCACCGGCACCCGTACGGCCAGGTACTGCACGTCCTGGACGGCGAGGGCCTGGTGCAGCGCAGGGGCGGCGAGGCGGAGGCGATCCGCGCGGGGGACACGGTGTGGATCGAGCCGGGCGAATGGCACTGGCACGGCGCCGGGCCCCGCACCTTCATGACGCATCTCGCGATCGTCGAGGCCGCGCAGGACGGCACCACCACGGAGTGGGACGCACACGTGTCCGTCGCCGACTACCCCACCGCCTGAGGCACCCGGGGGCCTCGAGGACTTCCAGGGAAGGACTTCCGCCATGCACGCCCTGCAGTACGAGCTGACCCTGCCCGCCGACTACGACACAGGCATCATCCGTGACCGGGTGGCCCGCGTCGGGCATGTGCTCGACGACTGGGACGGACTCGGCTTCAAGACGTATCTGCTCCGCGAGCGCGGGGTCCACGGCTCACCCGTCAACCAGTACGCGCCCTTCTACCTCTGGAACACCATGGAGGGCATGAACCGCTTCCTGTGGGGAGGCGCCTTCCAGGGTCTTGTGAACGGCTTCGGGCGGCCCGAGGCACGGCAGTGGTCGGGCCTGGCGTACGAGGAGGGGGGCGCGGCCGACGTACGCGCGGCCTTCGCGGTCCGGCGGCGGGAGTCGGTGCCGGACGGGTCCGAGCTGTCCGGGCTGATGGCGGACGTGGTGCGGGAGACGCGGCGGGCCGCGGGCGAGGACGGCGCCGTACTGGCGGCGGCCGCCGTGGACACCGCCCGCTGGGAGCTGGTCCACTTCTCGCTCTGGGCACATGACGCCCCGAAGGCCGAGGGGGACGTGTTCCAGGTGCTGCACATGTCGGCGCCCGGCCGGGACCGGCTGCCGCGCGGGCGGCAGTGGTGAGCACCGTCCGTACGGTCCTCGGGGATCTGCGACCCGAGGACCTGGGCGTGTGCGACGCGCACGACCACGTCTTCCTCCGCAGTCCCCAACTCCCGGGCCAGGAGCTGGACGACGCGACCGCCGCACGGGCGGAGCTGTCGGCGTTCCGCGCGGCGGGCGGGGCGAGCGTGGTGCAGTGGACGCCGTACGGGATGGGCCGGCGGGCCGCCGACCTGCCCCTGCTGTCCCGGGCCACCGGGGTGCATCTCGTCTGCGCGACGGGACTGCACCAAGCGGCGCACTACGCGCCGGAGTTGCTCGACGGGCTGGGCGGGAGGCTCGCCGACGTCTTCGTCGCCGAGCTGACCGAGGGCATCGGCACATCCGGGGTGCGCGCCGGTCTGATCAAGGTGGCGGGGGGTTTCCACGCCCTCGACGCGCACGCCCGCTGGACGATGACGGCGGCGGCCGAGGCCCACCACGCGACGGGCGCGCCCGTCGCCGTGCACCTGGAGCTGGGCACCGGCGCGCTCGACGTACTGGACCTGCTGTGCGGGGCGTTGGGCGTCCCCGGCGACCGGGTGATCCTCGGCCACCTCAACCGCTCCCCCGACCCCGTCGTCCAGCGTCAGGCCGCCGCCTCCGGCTGCTGGCTGGCCTTCGACGGACCGTCCCGCGCGAACCACGCCACCGACTGGCGCATGCCGGAGGCCGTCCGGGCTCTGGCCGAGGCCGGCTTCGGGGACCGGCTGCTGCTCGGCGGTGACACCGTGGTGGCGGGGGCCCGGTCGGTGGACGGCGGACCCGGGATGCCGTATCTGCTGCGCCGGGTGCGGCCGCGGCTGGCGGCGGAGCTGGATGCGGAGCACGTAGAACGCATCCTCACCGAGAACCCGGCCCGGGCCTTCGCCGTCGACTGGCGTCAGGCCTGGTGCGCGGGGAGTTCGGCGGTCCGGTAGGCGATCTGCTCGTAGGCCGTCCGGAAGCGCGGGGCCGGCCTCACCTCTCAGTGGTGGACCGTCACTGCAGCGCACCGAGCGGATCGTCCAGCACCGGCTGCCACGCCAACTCAGCCGCTCCCACCAGGCTGTTGTGGCTCAGCGTGCACGGCAGGATCGGTACGCCACCGCTCTGGCCCCACAGGCTGCGGTCGGCGACGACGGCACGCAGCCGCTCGGGGTCGGCGTCCAGCAGGGTGCGGTGCAGGCCGCCGAGGATGATGCGGTCGGGGTTCAGGATGTTGACCAGGCCGGCAAGGCCCAGGCCGAGGCGGTCGATCAGGGCCTCGGCGGCCCGGCGCACGGTCGGGTCGGCGTAGTGGTCGCGGACCAGGTCCTCGGCCTGCCGGAGCAGCGACACCTCGGGGCCGGGGTCGCGGCCCGCCTCGATGAGCAGCGCCAGCGGATCCGCCTCGACGTCCAGACAGCCCCGGCTGCCGCAGTGGCAGGGGCGGCCCTCGGGGTTGACGGTGAGGTGGCCGACCTCCAGGGCCAGTCCCGAACTCCCCGTGTGCAGACGGCCGTCGAGGACCAGCGCGCCACCGACCCCTCGGTGCCCGGTGGCCACGCACAGCAGATCGCGGGCGCCCCGGCCCGCCCCGTGCCGGTGCTCGGCGAGCGCGGCGAGGTTCACGTCGTTGCCCGCGAAGGCCGGGCGGGTGATCCCGGCCGCGCGGACGCACTCCGCGAAGATCCGGCGGACGGGCGCGCCCACCGGCCAGGCCAGGTGCAGGGGGTTGAGGGCCAGGCCCTCCGGTTCGGCGACGGCGGACGGCACGGCGAGACCGGCGCCGACGCAGCGCAGGCCGGTGGTGCGCAGCAGGTCGGCGCCCGCTTCCACCACCGAGCCGAGCACCTTCGCCGGGTCGGCGTCGACGGTCTCGCAGCCTGGGGCGGTGGCGACGATACGGCCGCCCAGGCCGACCAGCGCGGCACGGAAACCGTCGGCGTGGACCTGTGCGGCGAGCGCGACCGGGCCGTGCTCGGCGACCTCGAGGCGGTGCGAGGGGCGGCCCTGTGAACCGGCCGCGGCGCCCGGGTGTGCGTCGACCCTGATCAGGCCGAGGGCCTCCAGTTCGGCGGCGACGGCGCCGGCGGTGGCCCGGGTGACGCCGAGTTCGGCGGTGAGCACGGCGCGGGTGGGAGCGCGGCCGGTGTGCACGAGTTCCAGTGCGGGGCCGAGTGCGCCGCGTCCTCGGTCCAGTCTCGTCTTCGAGGTCCCTTCCCCCGTCGGGCGGGGGGCCGCCTTGCCGCTCATGAGAGCGAGTCTGCCATGATCCGTAGACTGGTTGAGCCGGGAGCGCCGTGCGAACGGTACGACGCCGTCGTGGCTGGTCGCGCCCACGCGGCGGAGCCGCACATCGATTCAGCCCCGCGCCCCTTCGGGGCGCGCTTCACAAACCGCTCGTGCGAAGCGTGACGTTCAAGCGGCCGGTCAAGCCCAGCTCCCGCGGACCCGTGCCCGGGTACACCCTTGGCACCCCGTGATACGCCAGCCTGCTCTCGCCCCCGAAGACGAACAGGTCGCCCGACCGCAGTTCCACGTCCGTGTACGGCTTCGCCCTGGTCTCCGTGTTCCCGAAGCGGAACACGCAGGTGTCCCCCAGGCTCAGTGACACCACCGGCGCGTCCGACTTCTCGTCGGCGTCCCGGTGCATGCCCATCCTCGCGCCGGCGTCGTAGAAATTGATCAGCGCGATGTCGTACGACAATCCGCCGACCGCCTGTGGGCCCAGCGCGTCGGTCACCGCACGGCGGGCCAGTTCGTCGAGCCAGGCCGGGAACGGCTTCACGGGGCTGCGGTCGCCGTCGACGACCGTGCGGGCGTAGGCGTACGGGTACCAGTGCCAGCCCAGGCAGACCTGCCGGGCGGTCATGGTGCCGCCTTGCGGGGTGCGGACCGTGCGCAGCCCGGCGGGCGGCCGGGCCCACTCCCGGCAGGCGTCCAGCAGCTCACGCTGCCGTGGCGCGCTCAGCCAGTCGGGGACGTGCACGGCGCCCGGCGCGACCTGGGCGCACGCCCTCGGGAACAACTCGTCCTCCATGCCCCCCATCCTGCCCGACCGGGTCTGAGCTGCGGCTCCGCTAGCCTGGACGCACGATGAGCGACCGTATGACGACTGCGTGGGGCGAGTACGAGCTGTCCCGCTTCCCCCGGGATCCGAGCGACCGGCTGCGTGCCTGGGACGCCTCCGACGCGTATCTGCTGAGGCATCTGGCCGAGGAAAGGACCGGGCTGTCCGGCACGGTCGTGGTCCTCGGCGACCGGTGGGGCGCACTGGTCACGGCGCTGGCGGAGTACCGGCCGGCGCAGATCACCGACTCGTACCTGAGCCAGGAGGCGACCCGGGCGAACCTGGCGCGCGCGGGTGTCGAGACGGGGGCGGTACAGCTGCTCACCACCCAGGATCCGCCGCCGGAGCGGGTGGATGTGCTGCTGGTGCGGGTGCCGAAGAGCCTGGCGCTCCTTGAGGACCAGCTGCTCAGGCTGGCGCCCGCCGTGCACAAGGACACGGTCGTGATCGGCACCGGCATGGTGAAGGAGATCCATACGTCGACGCTGCGGCTGTTCGAGCGGATCCTCGGCCCGACCCGCACCTCGCCGGCCGAGCAGAAGGCCCGGCTGATCCACTGCGTCCCGGACCCGTCGTTGCGAAGGCCGGCGAACCCGTGGCCGTACAGCTACGTGCTCCCGGACGGCATCGGCGCGGTCTCCGGGCGTACGGTCGTCAATCACGCGGGCGTCTTCTGTGCCGACCGGCTCGACATCGGTACCCGGTTCTTCCTGCGGCATCTGCCCGAGGGCGGCCGGCGGATCGTGGATCTGGGGTGCGGCAACGGGGTCGTCGGTACGGCGGTGGCGCTGGCCGATCCGACGGCCGAGGTGCTGTTCGTCGACGAGTCGTTCCAGGCGGTGGCCTCGGCGGAGGCCACGTACAAGGCCAACGGGGTGCCCGGACATGCCGAGTTCCGGGTCGGGGACGGGCTGGCCGGGGTCGCGGCCGGAAGCGTGGACGTGGTGCTGAACAACCCGCCGTTCCACTCCCACCAGGCGACCACCGACGCGACGGCGTGGCGGATGTTCACCGGGGCGAAGCGGGCGCTGCGGCCGGACGGCGAGCTGTGGGTGGTCGGCAACCGGCACCTGGGCTATCACGTGAAGCTGCGCCGGCTGTTCGGCAACAGCCAACTGGTGGCGAGCGACCCGAAGTTCGTGGTGCTGAAGGCCATCAAGCGCGGGTAGTCCGCAGGACGCCGATGATCCTCGTGACCTCCCGGACCATCGCCTCCCTGCCGACGCTGAGGTACTTGCGGGAGTCGACCGTCTCGGGGTGGTCCGCGAGGAAGCGGCGGACCGCGGTGGTCATCGCCATGTTGAGCGCCGTGCCGACGTTGACCTTGGCGATGCCGCCGGCGACGGCGGCGACCAGGCCGTCGTCCGGGACTCCGGAGGAGCCGTGCAGGACGAGCGGGACGGGCACGGCGGCGTACAGGCGTGTGAGGAGGTCGTGGTCGAGGGCCGCGGTGCGGGTGGTCATGGCGTGCGCGCTGCCGATCGCCACGGCCAGCGCGTCGACCCCGGTCCCGGCGACGAAGGCCCGTGCCTCCTCGGGATCGGTGCGTGCGCCGGGCGCATGGGCGTCCTGCGGCGGGCGGCCGTCCTTGCCGCCGACCTCGCCCAACTCGGCCTCGATCCACAGACCTTGGGTGTGCGCCCAGTCGACGGCCGCCGCGGTCGCGGCGAGGTTCTCGGCGTACGGCAGCCGGGAGGCGTCGTACATCACGGAGCTGAAGCCGGCCTCGGGTGCCTGCCGGAGCAGCTCGTCGCTCTGGGCGTGGTCGAGGTGCAACGCGACCGGCACGCCGGCACGTTCGGCGGCCGCGGTGGCGGCGCGGGCGAGCGGGAGCAGCCTTCCGTAGCGGAACTTGACGGCGTTCTCGCTGACTTGGAGGACCACGGGCGCACCGGCCGCCTCGGCGCCGGTGACGACGGCCTCCACGTGCTCCAGGGTGATGACGTTGAACGCGGCGACGGCGGACCGGGCCTCGGCGGCCCGGGTCAGCAGCTCACCGGTGGCGGCGAGGGGCACGGTCACGCCTCCCCGGTCGGGGCGAGGATCACCGAGCGGGTGAGATGGCGTGGCCGGTCGGGGTCGAGGCCCCGGGCGGCGGCGACGGCGACCGCGAGGCGCTGGGCGCGGACGAGTTCGGCGAGCGGGTCGAGGGCGCCCTCGATCCACAGACCGCCGGTGGCGCGGACCTGTTCGGCGAGTCCGGCGGGCGCCGGGCCGAGCATCCAGGTGGCCGTGGAGCGGGTGGTGACACTGATCGGGCCGTGCCGGTACTCCATCGCCGGGTAGGCCTCGGTCCAGGACAGCGAGGCCTCGCGCATCTTCAGCCCGGCCTCGCTGGCGAGTCCGACGGTCCAGCCGCGCCCCAGGAAGGTGAACTGCCTGCACTCGACGAGCCCTGTGGGCAGGGGGGTCGAGAGCGCGGTGCGGGCGTCGTCAACCACCGCGTCGGTGTGCAGGCCGAGGTGGGCGCGCAGGAGGGTGAGGGCGCTGGTGGCGAACCGGGTCTGGACGACGGAGCGTTCGTCCGCGAAGTCCAGGACGACGAGGTCGTCGGCGGCCCGCAGCACGGGGGTGTCGGGGTCGGCGGTGATCGCGGACGTGCCCACTCGCCCCTTCAACTGCCCCAGCAGTTGCAGCACTTCGGTGGTGGTGCCGGACCGGGTCAGGGCGAGCACCCGGTCGTAGGACCGCCCGTGCGGGAACTCCGAGGCGGGGAACGCGTCCGTCTCCCCCTGCCCCGCTGACTCGCGCAGTACGGCCGCCGCCTGGGCCATGAAGTACGAGGTGCCGCATCCGACGATGGCGACCCGCTCCCCCGCCGCCGGCAACACCCCCCTGTACCGCCCCGCCTCTTCCGCCGCCCGTATCCAGCACTCGGGCTGGCTGTACAGCTCGTCCTCGACATACGTCATGCCGGACCCTCCCACATTTGATTGTTCTTGCAAGATAGAGGCAGTTTTCGAGCACAATCAAGCACTCTGCGAAAGGCGGGGTGGGTTAGGGTCGCCGGGAGATCGAGGAACGGAGGCGGCGGATGTCGCGCGACGCCCGCTGGAAGGCGCTGCTTGAGCTGCTCGTCGAGCGCGGCCGTCTGGAGGTCGAGGAGGTGGCGGCCGAGCTGGCAGTGTCGGCGGCGACGATCCGCCGGGACCTCGACCAGCTCGCCGAGCAGCAGATGCTGGTGCGCACCCGGGGCGGGGCGGTGGTGCACGGGGTGTCGTACGAGCTGCCGTTGCGCTACAAGACCGCCCGGCGGCACTCGGAGAAGCAGCGGATCGCCAAGGCGGTCGCGGAACTGGTCGCGCCGGGCGAGGCGGTGGGGCTGACCGGCGGGACGACCACCACGGAGGTGGCCCGCGCCCTGGCCGTGCGCGGCGACCTCGCCACCGGCACGCCGGCGCTGACGGTCGTCACCAACGCGCTGAACATCGCCAACGAGCTAGCCGTGCGGCCCCAGTTCAAGATCGTGGTGACGGGTGGGGTGGCGCGCCCGCAGTCGTACGAGCTCATCGGGCCGCTCGCCGACGGTGTGCTGGGTCAGATCACCCTGGATGTGGCGGTGCTCGGGGTGGTCGCCTTCGACGTCGTGCACGGGGCGGCGGCCCATGACGAGGCGGAGGCCGCGATCAACCGGCTGTTGTGCGAGCGCGCGGCCCGCGTGATCGTCGCCGCCGACTCCAGCAAGCTGGGCGGGCGGGCGTTCGCCCGGATCTGCGCGGCGGAGCTGGTGGACACACTGGTGACGGACACTGCGGCCACGCCCGGGGCGGTGCGCCGGTTCGAGGAGGCGGGGATCCGGGTCGTGACCGTGTGACGCTGCCGCGGGACCCTGTCACATGACGCCGGCCCTCCGCTCACATGCGGCTGGTGTCCGCGCTGACGAAGCCCGCGCCCCGCTGGTCGTTGCAGCCGAACACGGGCCGGTCGGCCGGGTCGGGCCAGCTCTGCTGGGCCTGGAGGGCGACGCTCACCAGGGTCAGCAGCAGATCGACGTCACTCGCGGCGTCGAGTCGTATCGTCACCCACTGCGAAGCCGGGACGATGCGAATCGCTCCCGTGCTCTTGAGATCCGTGGCGAAGTGCCGGATGGCGCGCGTGGTGAGACGCAGGTCCACATCGCGGTCGGAGTGGAAGTGCGCGATCTCGCCCTCTGGCGAATTCACCGCCTGCCCCAGACCACAGCTCGGTACCGCCTGGGTCAGGTCGGGCCAGGTCGCCAGTTGCGCCAGAGCGCGCGAGGCCAACGTCATGGGGCCATCATGGACCGCTCACTCTCCGGTAACCAATCAGCGGGCAGTTATTAACCGAGCTGTTGCCGGACTCTTCCCGAACACAGACACCTTGACCGAGTGAATATCCGCAGGATCTCACCGGTTCGAGGGACGGAAGGTACCTCTCGGACGTCCGGGACGGGCGTGGTCAACGTCACGTCCTACGCACGCCTGACGCCGGTCGCCGCGAACGTGACGGCGGCGGCGAGGTCGAAGTCCCCGTAGTCGCTGCCGGGGCCCTGGGCGACCAGAGCCGCCACGGCGTTGCCGAGCACGGCGGCCTCCTGGGGACTGCGGCCCAGTCCGATGCCGTGGACGAAGCCGGCGGAGAAGGCGTCGCCGCAACCCGTGGTGTCCACCACGTGGATCTCGAAGGCTGTGACGGCCTCGGTGCGGCGGTGACCAGGAGCGCGACGGCCGTTGGGCACGCGCGGCCCAGGTCCTCACCGGCCCGCGGAGAGCCGCACCCGAAGAGGAGGCTATTGCCGCGAGCCCTTGGCGGGCCCGGCGGCGCACAGCGCGTGGTCTACGAGGGTGCCCGTGGCGCGGTTGAGGGCGGCCAGGTTCGGCGGCGCGGTCGTCGTCGTTATGGAGATCGTCACCGCTCGCCTGCCGTCCGCGCCCACCGCGGGGCGGGTGTTGACGCCCGCTCCGTCACCCTCGTGAGCGTAGTAGAAACCGCCGCAGGAAAGCGGGACCCTGCGCAGCCCGAGACCGTAGGTGCCCTCGCGCATCTCCGCCACGTCCTCCGGGTCGTCGGTCCGCTCGACGGTCTGCCGCATCTCACGCCACTGCGCGGCGGGCAGCAACTTCCCTCCGGCCAGGGCGCGGAAGAAGGTGTTCAGGTCGGCGGTGGTGCTCACCACACCGGAGTCCGCGGTGTGCTGGAAGCTGTGCTCGGTGACGTCGAGACGCTTACCGTCGGCGCCGGTCAGGTATGCGTTCACGTGCGGGTCGGGCAACTGCGGGTCGAGCCCCGGAATGGAGGTGTGCCGCAGTCCCAGCCTGGCGATCACCCGGCGCTCGACCAGTTCGTCCCAGGGCGCGCCGCCGGCCTTCTCGGCGATCATCCCGGCCAGCAGGTAGTTGGTGTTGGAGTACGCCCACCGGGTCGCCCCGCCCGGCTCGGGCAGGAACGCCGGCGCGTGCCGCATCGCCACGGCGACCAGATCGGCAGCGGGCGTGGTGTCGTAGCGGTTCTCGTCGAAGTGGTTGATCAGCCGGTCCTGGATCTCCGGGTCGTCGATGTAGTCGTACAGGCCGCTGGTCTGGCGGAGCAGGTCGCGGACGGTGATGCGGCTCCCGTCGTTGCCGCTGCCCGCGACGACCCCCGGCAGCCAGTGCCCGACGGTGTCGTCCAGCGACAGCCGCTTCTCCGCCACGAGTTGCAGGACCACGGTCGCCACGAACGTCTTCGTCGTGCTCGCCACACGGAAGTGCGCGTTCCACGGGATCGGGGCCGAGGAGTCGGCGGTCCGGGTACCGATCCGTGCCATGAGCGGCACGCCGTGCGGTCCGTCGACCCTGGCCAGCACGTTCACATCGCCGCCGCCGGCCTTCCGTACGGCCGCCAGGTCCTGGCGGAGCTCGTCCTCGCTGCAGGAGCGTCCCGGCGCCGGGTGCCCGGCGGCGACGGCGGTCGCGGCCGTGGGTGCGGCCAGCGCGAGCAGCGCTGCGGTCAGTACGGCGGTCCTGGTCTTCCTCGACGGCGGCATCTTCATGATCGAATCCCCCGGTGCTGTGGGTCCTGTTCGGTGACGATCACCAGCCAACCGGATCCGCGGGCGCGTGAGGATGGGGCTGACCTCCGAGTCAGGGGTGTATGCAGGCCCCCTATGACCTGCTTCCGCATTTCACCGACGAGCCTCCGCGCGGGCACGCGGCGGCCACCACAACGACCGACACTCCCCTTGCGGCACCCCGGCACACCTCCTACGCTGATTTTGTGCCGCTAATAAACAAAACCCGATCGCACACCGTCGTGCCGGGTAGCACCGCCGCCCTCACCCGCCTCCGCATCGCCATCACCGCACTCTTCGCCATGGACGGCTTCGTCTTCGCCGGCTGGGTGGTCCGGATCCCCGACATCAAGCATCAGACCCACGCCTCGGTCGGCGCGCTGGGGCTCGCACTGCTCGGCGTCTCGGCCGGCGCCGTGATCACCATGACCCTCACGGGCCGGCTCTGCCGCCGGTACGGCAGCCACCCGGTGACGCTGGTCTGCGCGACCCTGCTCGCACTGAGCGTCGCGCTGCCCCCGCTCACCCACTCGGTGGCGGCACTCGGCGCCGTACTGCTCGTGTTCGGCGCCGCGTACGGCGGTCTGAACGTCGCCTTCAACAGCGCGGCCGTCGACCTGGTCGCCGCCCTGGGCCGCCCGATCATGCCGAGTTTCCACGCGGCGTTCAGCCTGGGCGGCATGATCGGGGCGGGCCTGGGCGGACTGGTCGCCGGCATCCTCTCCCCCACGCGCCACCTGCTCGCCCTCACCGTGATCGGCCTGCTGGTCACGGCCATCACCGCTCGCACGCTCCTGCGGTACGACGCCCCGGTCCCGCACACCGAGCAGCACACCGACGCCGCCCCGCGTCGCCCGGACATCCGTACCCGCCGCATGGTCATCGTCTTCGGCCTGATCGCCCTGTGCACGGCGTACGGCGAGGGGGCGATGGCCGACTGGGGCGCGCTCCATCTCCGGCAGGACCTGGATGCGTCGCCGGGTCTCGCGGCGGCCGGTTACACGTGTTTCGCGCTGGCCATGACGATCGGCCGAGCGAGCGGAACGCGGCTGCTGGAGCGGCTCGGCCGCTCCAAGACCGTGGTCTTCGGCGGCGGCACGGCAGCGGCCGGCATGCTCCTCGGTTCCCTCGCACCCTGGATATGGGCGACACTGCTCGGCTTCGCGATCACGGGCCTGGGCCTGGCCAACCTGTTCCCGGTGGCGGTGGAGCGCGCGGGCGCGTTGGCCGGTCCCTCGGGCGTCGCGACGGCCTCCACATTCGGCTACGGCGGCATGCTGCTGGGCCCGCCGGCGATCGGTTTCATGGCTGGCTGGACATCACTGCCCACGGCGCTGACGAGCGTGGCGCTACTGGCGGGGATCGCGACGCTGATAGGTGCGACGAGCAAGTGACGGACCAGGGGCTGTCCGGCACCGCCGAAGTGCCACCGTCGTGGCCGGGCACCGCTGCGGCGGATCAAAGTGGCCGACGAGAAAGAGGCGAGCGACGCCGCACCACAACAGTGGAGAAGCGCGCGACCATCAGTCCAGCAACCCCGGTTCCCGTACCGACTCCAGCAGGCCGGCCAGTCTCGCCGTGTCGGCCGCCGTCCAGTCCGGTGGCTGCGTGATCTCCACCCACGCGCTCGTCGGCAGCGTGCCGTACCGGTGCCCGTACCCGTCGGGCACGCTGTCCGCCCCGGCCAGATCGCACGCCACCTGCCAGAACGTCAGCAGCGGATACCAGCGCATCGCCGGTGAGACGTCCCGGGCGCGCGGGCGGTCCAGCCAGTCCGGTTGGTGGAGGGCGAGGTGGGGTGACCACCACACGACGGGGTCGGAGCCGTTCTGGAGGTAGACGGCGCGGGGCTCTCCCCAGGGCGCGGGCGGGATGCCGTAGTCCGTCGGAACCTGCGCGAAGCGCAGATGCGCCCCGTCGCCGACCACCGGCCGCCACTCGGGGCTGCCGGGCTGCCGCTGCGCGGTGACCCTCTTCCACAGGGGGTTGTCGTAGGTCGGCCCGACGAAGAGCGCGCCGCCGGTTTCCGAGGTGAGCGTGGGGAGAGAGCCGTCGAGGGCGGACTCCATGGAGAAGGAGCCGAGACTCTCGCCGTAGACGAGGAGCCGGGGGCGGGAGTCCGCGGGGAGGGTCCGCCACTTGGCGTAGACGGCGTCGAAGAGGGCGCGCCCGGTGTCGGCGGCCTCGTCCTCGGTGAGCGCGGAGACCCAGCTGGGCAGGTAGGAGTACTGCATGGCGACCTCGGCGGTGTCGCCGCCCCACATGTACTCCAGGGGTTTGCTGCCCTGGTCGTTGATCCAGCCGGTGCCGGTGGTGCCCATCACGGCGAGGATCTTCCGGGAGAAGCCGCCGGTGCGTTCGAGTTCGCGTACGGCGAGGGCGGCGCGTTCGTCGAGGGTGTCGGCGGTGCGCAGGCCGACGTAGACGCGTACCGGGTCTTTCGCTGACCGGCCGGTGAAGGCGGTGATGTCGGCACGGGCCGTGGCCGCGCCGACGAAGTCGCGGCCCCTGGCGCCGAGGGTGTCCCAGTGGGCGGCGGACCGGGGAGTGCCGGAGAGGGTGGGCAGGCCGGGCTGGTGGACGCCCTCGGTGGTGCCCTGGTCGGTGAGGGACGCACCGCTCTCGATCGCGTCCAGTGCCGCGCGCAGCAGAAAGCCCTGGACGACTCCGACGATCACGAACGCGGCGAGGGCGACCCCGGTGGCGTACGCGACGGGGCGTGGGACGTGGACGCCGAGTGGGCGGGCGACGAGGCGGGTGCCGAGCCGTACCGTACGGCCGATCAGGAGCAGCAGCGTCCCGACGAACGCGGCGACGACCGGGACGAGCACCCACTGCCACCCGGCCACCTGCGGGGGCAGGGCCACCGCGCGGCGGACCTCGCCCTCCCAACGAACACTCCAGGCGGTGACGGTGACGACCGCGGCGGCCCCGAGGACCGCGAGAGCCGACCAGACGGTCCTGCGGACACGCGGTCGGATACGGAAGCCGGCCCAGCGGAGCAGAAACCGGACGAGTGTCTCCAGTACGGCGCCGACGGCGTATCCGACGACCGCCGAGACGCCGGCGACGAGACCTTGGAGCCACCAGGCGCGCGGGAGCAGGGACGGGGTGAGGGACAGGCAGTAGCACAGCACCGCCACGGCGATCCCGCCCCAGCACGGCCGCCGCCGGACCACCCGGTCGGGGCCCGAGTGCCGGCGCACCCTTTCCGTGACCCGCCGGGTCCAGTCCCTCGTACGATTCAGCGCCTTGCCCGCAACACCCACTTGGCCACCTCGGGACCACGATCGGCCACCGCACCGGCCACCGCATCCGGAAGATCCCCAAGCCCATCCCCTTGGGCGACAAAAGGTGCAGAGCACCCTCGGATATCCCATCGTGGTGGGCATGGCCCAGGCCCAGACGACCGAAAGTCCCCGTTTCTCGCCACCTGCGGCCAAGCCGGCGTTGCCGACGCTGACCGCGATGGTGGCCGGTTCGAAGGTCGGCGCCGGTGTGTTCTCGCCGCCGCGCCGCTTCGCCGAGGAGACCGGTGCCGCGGGCGCACTGATCGCCTGGGTGATCGCGGGTGTCGGCATGCTGATGCCGGCCCTGGTCTTCCAGACGCCGGCGCTGCGCAGGGCGGACCTGGACGCGGGTGTGTACGCCTACGCGAAGGGGGGTGGGGCGGTCGCGCCGGAGCCGGGCATGGTCTTCACCTACGACCGCAACACCCAGACCGACACCCTGCTGCGCAAGGCGGGCGTCGAGGTCCTCACCATCGTCGGCGCCGAACTGGGCCGGGGGCGCGGCGGCGGGCACTGCATGACCTGCCCGCTGCCGCGCGACCCGGTCGAGTTCTGACAGCGCGCGGCCCGGAGATGGCGGTCCCCGGGCTCCCCACCCGGGCCGCCCTGGCGGCGGCGGTGGCCGTCCTGGTGGCGGCCAACCTGCTGGACAACCGCTGGGCCCGGTCGTGGATCCTGCTGACCGCGGTCGTCGCCTCGGCGGTCCTGGTGACGCTGCTGCTGTGGGCCGGAGGCAGCTGGGCGGAGCTGGGGCTGGGCCGGAACACGCTCGCGGACGGGGCACGCTGGGCCCTCACCCTGATCGGGATCGTCGCGGCTGTCTATCTGTGCGGGGCCCTGGTCCCGGTCACCCGCGGGCTGTTCGCGGACCAGCGGACCGCCGCGCTGAGCGGTGCGGAGGTCGCATTCAAGGCGCTGGTCGCGGTGCCCGTGGGGACCGTACTGCTGGAGGAGATCGCCTTCCGCGGGGTGCTGTTCGCTCTGCTGCGCCGGCTGCGCACGGCGACGACCGCCGCCGTCCTCTCCTCCGTACTGTTCGGCCTCTGGCACATCCTGCCCTCGCTGAACCTCAACAAGGACAAGCCGACTCTGGGTTCGATCTTCGGGCAGTCGGTCGCCGGCGCGGTCCTGGTGGACATCGGGGCCGTACTGTTCACGGCCGTGGCGGGCTGCCTGCTGTGCTGGCTCCGCGACCGCAGCGGCTCCCTGCTGGCACCGATGGCCCTGCACTGGGCGGTCAACGCGCTGGGGTACGCGGTGGGGTTCCTGCTCCGCTGAGGCATGTGCCGCGCCGGGGCCTGCCGCACTGGCGTGCGCCGTATCAGGCAGACTCGCGGCATGGAGACTGCCGAGTTTCTTCAGATCCTGGACCGGGAGGGCCGGTCGCTGGCCGCGGCCGCGACGGAGGCGGGCCTCGACGCGGAGGTGCCGGCCTGCCCGGACTGGCGGGTGCGCGACCTGCTGCGGCACACGGGCACCATCCACCGGTGGGCGGCCGGTGTCGTCGCCGACGCCCATCCCGGCCCCCGGCCCATCCCGGACCCGCCCGACCTCGACGGCACCGAACTGACCACCTGGTTCCGGGACGGCCACCGTGACCTCGTCGACACCCTGGCCGTTGCGCCGCAGAACGTGACGTGCTGGACGTT
Organism: Streptomyces sp. NPDC096040; assembly: GCF_040303265.1. Lineage (NCBI taxonomy): Bacteria > Bacillati > Actinomycetota > Actinomycetes > Kitasatosporales > Streptomycetaceae > Streptomyces > Streptomyces sp. NPDC096040. The sequence goes on along the minus strand of NZ_JBEOTA010000016.1, from coordinate 128,132 downwards.
CCACCCCGCCCCCGTCCCCTCACCACTGATCTTCTGGCTGCGCCGGCAGGCTCATGAGACGACCGTCCACCGGTACGACGCCGAGGCCGCCCGGGGCGGGCCCGTCTCCCCGATCGGCACAGACTTCGCGGTCGACGGCATCGACGAACTGCTGCGCGGCTTCCACGCCCGCTCCCGCAGTCGGCTCCGCTCCCCATACCCGCGGGTGCTCCGGGTGTGCGCCGAGGACGGGGACGCGGCCTGGACTATACGTCTGTCCGAGCAGCCGCCCGTCACGGAAGTCGGCGCACTCCATGACGCGACGGCCGAACTCTCCGGTCCTGCCGACGAGTTGTATCTGGCGCTGTGGAACCGGGTACCGGTACCGAAGGTGATCGGCGACCCGGAACTGGTCGACCTTTGGCGCACCAGCTCCGGGATCTGACCGCCGGTTCTAACCGGCCAGCATCCGGGTGAGCACCGCGCGCTGCACCGGCAGCACCTCGCCGTGCAGCGCGCGCCCCTTGCCCGTGAGCGCCACCCGCACGCCCCGCCGGTCCTCCGGGCACATGGCCCGCTCGACCAGGCCGTCCTTCTCCAGCCGGGCGATCAGCCGGGACAGCGCGCTCTGGCTGAGGTGCACCCGCTCAGCGATCTCCTGGACGCGGTAGCTGCAGGCACTGTCCGCCGCCGGGCCGTCGGAGAGCAGGTCGAGCACCTCGAAGTCGCTGGCGCACAGGCCGTGGCCGTGCAGGGCGCGGTCGAGTTCGCACTGGGTGCGGGCGTGCAGGGCGAGAATGTCCCGCCACTGCTCCACGAGTGCCTGCTCGGGCTTCTTCGCCGCCATTCCCGCACCGTAGCAGAGGAATGAGATTGTTGCATCGTAATTAAATGCGCCTGCATTGGATGCGTGTGCATGTAGTGTCTGTGGGCATGACCTCTCCGCTCACCGCCCCTGCCGCCCCGCCCGCGGGGGGCCGCTGGACTCCGCGCCTCTGGGGCACTCTGCTGGTGCTCTGCGCCGCGATGTTCCTGGACGCCCTGGACGTGTCGATGGTCGGCGTCGCCCTGCCGTCGATCGGCTCCGACCTGCAGCTGTCGACCTCGACGCTGCAATGGATCGTCAGCGGCTACATCCTGGGATACGGCGGCCTGCTCCTGCTCGGCGGCCGTACCGCCGACCTGCTGGGCCGCCGCCAGGTGTTCCTCGTGGCCCTTGGCGTCTTCGCGCTCGCCTCGCTGCTCGGCGGCCTGGTCGACTCGGGCCCGCTGCTGATCGCCAGCCGCTTCGTCAAGGGCCTGAGCGCGGCATTCACCGCTCCGGCCGGCCTCTCGATCATCACGACCACGTTCCCGGAGGGCCCGCTGCGCAACCGTGCCCTCGCCATCTACACCACCTGCGCGGCCACCGGCTTCTCCATGGGGCTGGTGCTGTCCGGCCTGCTCACCGAGGCCAGTTGGCGCCTCACCATGCTGCTGCCCGCCCCCATCGCCCTGATCGCGCTCCTCGCCGGCCTCAAGCTGCTGCCGCGCAGCTCCCGCGAACGCGACCACAACGGCTACGACATCCCCGGCGCGGTCCTCGGCACCGCCTCCATGCTGCTCCTGGTGTTCACCGTGGTGGAGGCCCCGCAGGTGGGCTGGGCATCGGCCCGCACCCTGCTGTCCTTCCTCGCGGTCGCGGTCCTGCTGACCGTCTTCGTCCGGGTCGAACGCCGCTCCCCCGGCCCGCTCGTCCGGCTCGGCGTACTGCGCTCGGGCAGCCAGGTCGGCGCCCAGCTCGGCGCGGTCGCCTTCTTCGGCTCGTATGTCGGCTTCCAGTTCCTCACCACCCTGTACATGCAGTCCCTGCTCGGCTGGTCGGCGCTGCACACCGCCCTGGCCTTCCTGCCCGCGGGCGCGCTCGTGGCGGTGTCCTCCACCAAGGTCGGTGCGATCGTGGACCGCTTCGGCACCCCGCGGCTGATAGCGGCGGGCTTCGCGTTCATGGTCGTCGGATACGCCCTGTTCCTGCGCATCGACCTGGACCCGGGGTACGCGGCGGTGATCCTGCCGTCGATGCTGCTGATCGGCGCGGCCTGTGCGCTGGTCTTCCCCTCGCTCAACATCCAGGCCACCAACGGGGTTGACGACCACGAGCAGGGCATGGTCTCCGGGCTCCTCAACACCTCGGTGCAGGTGGGCGGCGCGATCTTCCTGGCGATCGTGACCGCCGTGGTCACCGCGGGCGCCCCGGCGCATGCCACCCCGCAGACGATGCTCGACAGCTACCGCCCCGGCTTCTTGGTGGTCGCGGGCGTGGCCCTCGCCGGCCTCCTGATCACACTCACCGGACTGCGCACCCCGCGTAAGCAGCAGACCGTCGTGATCGCCAACTCCACGTCCCTGGAGGCGGAGCGAGCGTCCGTGCGCGACTGACCTGGACGCTCCACACGTGCGCCCGGCGGGCCCGGTTGCCCCGCCGGGCGCACGGCTGTGACACTGCCGGAATGACGAGTCACGGGGGACGGCGCGGTCAGGCCGAGCGGGACGCGATCACCGTCGAGATCGGATACGCGCTGTGCAGTGGGGTGCTCGCGGCGGCGGTGGTCTTCGCAGCGGTGGCGGGACCGGCACTGCTCTTCGATCTGCCCAGCGGTCTCGAACGTGCGCTGCCGCTGGTGGGCCTGACGCTGGCCATCGTGCTGTTCTTCGCCCGGGTCGTCAGCGTGCTCGTCCGCTTCCGGCGCGCGCCTCAGCCCAGCCAGCCCGGCCGGACCAACCCCGACTCATAGGCCAGGACGACCAGTTGGGCCCGGTCTCGGGCGCCCAGCTTGACCATCGTGCGGCTCACATGGGTCTTGGCGGTGAGAGGGCTGACCACCAGGCGACGGGCGATCTCCTCGTTGGACAGGCCGATGCCGACCAGGGCCATCACCTCCCGTTCCCGTTCCGTGAGCTGAGCGAGGGTGTCGGCGGCGGCCGGCTCCTTGGAACGGGCGGCGAACTCCGCGATCAGCCGACGCGTCACCCCCGGCGACAGCAGTGCGTCCCCACCTACCACCGCCCTGACGGCGCGCACGAGTTCCTCCGGCTCGGTGTCCTTGACGAGGAAGCCGGAGGCGCCGGAGCGGATCGCCTCGAAGACGTACTCGTCCAGTTCGAACGTCGTCAGCATCACCACCTTGACGTCCTTCAGCTCCTCCTCGCCGGTGATACGGCGGGTCGCGGCCAGGCCGTCGAGACGCGGCATGCGGATGTCCATCAGGACGACATCGGGACGCAGTTCACGGACCGTGCGCAGCGCCTCCTCGCCGTCCGCCGCCTCCCCGACCACCTCGATGTCCGGCTGCGCGTCGAGCAGCGCCCGGAAACCGGCCCGCACCAGCGACTGGTCGTCGGCGAGCAGTACCCGGATCATCGGTCCTCCCGGTCGGTCGTGGGCAGCCCGGAATCGGTCATGGGCACTACGGCATCGGTCAAGGGCAGTACGGCGAGCACCCGGAAGCCGCCGTCGGCGCGCGGTCCCGCCTCGATGGTGCCACCCAGGGCGGCCGCCCGTTCCCGCATCCCGGCCAGCCCGTTCCCGCTGCCGCCCGCGTCCGCGCCGGTCGCGGGACCGTCGTCGTCGATCCGCAACCGCAGCTCCCCGCCCTCGTGTCCGAACCGCACGCGCGCGTGCCGCGAACCCGAGTGCCGTACGACATTGGTGAGCGCCTCCTGCACGATCCGGAAGGCCGCCAGGTCGGCTCCGGGCGGCAGCCGCGGCGGCTCCCCCTCCACCGCCACGGTGAGTCCGGCGCTCGCCGCCTGTTCGACAAGTTCCGGCAACCGCCCGAGGCCGGGGGCGGGCGCGCGCGGCGCGTCTCCCGGGGCGCGCAGGGTGTCGAGCACCTGACGCACCTCGCCGAGCGCCTCCTTGCTGGCGGCCTTGATGGTGGTCAGCGCCGACCGGGCCTGCTCGGGGTCGGAGTCCAGGAGCGCGAGGCCCATACCCGCCTGGACGTTGATCACCGAGATGCTGTGTGCCAGCACGTCGTGCAGCTCGCGGGCGATCCGCAGCCGTTCCGCGTCCGCCCGCCGCCGGGCCGCCTGGGCACGGTCGGCCCGCTCCCGCGCCCACTGCTCGCGCCGCAGCCGGACCAGCTCGGCCACGGAGACGATGATCAGCACCCAGGTGGCGATGATCATCTCCTGGCCGGGACTCGACCCCGCGTCACCCGGCGGCGGCAGCCAGCGGTACAGCCAGAGCGAGATCAGCAGATGGCCGCCCCACAGCATCCCGAGAGCCGCCCACGCGGCCCGGCGGCGCCCCGCGACGACGGCACTGAAGCAGGCCACGGCGACGGCCGCGAAGACCGGCCCGTACGGATAGCCGGCCGCGAGGTAGACCAGGGCGAGCGCCGCCGTGCCGAACACCACCGGCACCGGGTGCCGGTGCCGCCACAGCAGCAGCGCGCAGGTGGCCAGGAGCAGCAGGCGGGCGTACCCGTCCAGGTGTTCGCGGTGCGGCTGCTCGTGGGCGGCGAAGTTCGAGCCCACCAGTACCAGGACGGTGAACGGCACGGTGGTGCGCCACGGCAGCCGGCCGCGGGACGGCCCGTCCTCGCCGTCGTCGTCGCGGTGCCACCACGGGGGGCCGTGGTGCCACCAGTGCGCGGGGCCGCGCTCCCGTACGCGCTGCTCGTCCATGTCCGCCACGCTAGACGGCACCGGCCCGCGCGAGCGTCAGCCCGGTGAGGTGATCACGCGTACTCCCGGGGAAGTAGGCCGTCGGGCGGGGTGCTGTCAGCGGTGGCCGGGTGCCAGTTCCGCCACCTCGGCGTCGAACAGCCGCTCCGGGTCGAAGCCCATCCCCGCGAACTGCCCGGCGAGTTCGAGGGAGAGCACGCCGTGCATCCGGGTCCAGAAGGCCAGCGCCCGGCGCAGCACCCCCGGCGACGCGGGGTGGCCCTCGGCCCACTCGCGGTGCTGGGCGAGATGCGCGGTGAAGCCGGCGGAGGCCGGCGCCTCGGGCTCGGCCGCCGCGCAGACGTCGAGCAGGGCGGCCATGACCTCCCGGGCGATGGCGGTGATGTCGTCGGGCGCGTGATAGCCGGGGACCGGCGTGCCGTAGACGAGGAAGTACCGCTGGGGGTCGTCGAGCGCCCAGCGGCGCAGGGCTCGCGCGAGGCCCTCGACGCCGGCGTGGGAGTCGGCGGCGGCGCGGAAGGTGTCGGCCACGCTGCGGTAGGCGTCCCGGATCAGCTCGGTGATCAGCTCGTCCCGGCTGTCGAAGTAGCGGTAGAGGGCGGGGCCGCTCATGCCCAGTTCCTTTGCGATCGCGTTCAGGGACAGGCCCGAGGCGCCGGACTTGGCGATCTGCTCCCAGGCGCGCGCCTTGATGTCGGCCCGTACCTGGCTCCGATATCGCTCGCGGGGGCTCACCGCTTCTGCCGCCATGACCTGCACGCTCCTCTCGCTCTTGACGTCCGACCTTTGATCTTGCGGTCTGTCCCTCAGGGCCATACCTGCCGTTTCACCCTATCACCTTCGAGACTGCATCTAACGGTAGTTAGGAACCCCTCCAAAACGATGCCTTGACACTAAGGCGATGCCTAGTAATGTTCGTTATAGCTTCTAACGAAAGAGAGCACCTCTTCCGTTCGTGAATGCATCTACAAGGAGATCGTCATGGAGGACGCCATGGAAACCGCAGGAACCGTCACCCCCAAGGGCACCGCAGCAAGCACCCAGCTCGTCGAGGTCGTCCTGCCAGGCGTCGTAGAGCCCGAAGGGCTGCAGGTCCGGCGCCGTCGGATCCCTGTCCCGGGCTCCGGCCAGATCGTCGTGCGCATGGAGGCCACCGGCGTCTCCTTCGCGGAGCAGCAGATGCGCCGCGGCCGCTACTACGACCAGCCGCCCTTCCCCTTCGTCCCCGGCTACGACCTGGTCGGTACCGTGCTCACGGCCGGCGAGGGGGTCGCGCCCGGGCTCGTCGGCAAGCGGGTGGCATCCCTGGTCAAGGTGGGCGGCTGGGCCAGTCACGTCGTGCTCGACGCGGCCGACGCCGTGACGGTGCCGGACGGGGTCGGCGCGGCGGAGGCCGAGACGCTGGTCGTCAACGGCATCACGGCGTGGCAGATGCTCCACCGCAAGGCCAAGGTGCGCCAGGGCGGGACGATCCTGGTGCACGGCGCCAACGGCGGGGTCGGCACGGTCCTCGTCCAGCTCGCGCGTGCGGCGGGCCTGCACGTCATCGGCACGGCCTCCGCCCGCCATCACGACGCGCTGCGGGAACTGGGCGTCACACCGGTCGACTACCGCGCCGAGGACGTCCCGGCCCGGGTCCGCGAACTGGCTCCCGGCGGTGTCGACGCCGTCTTCGACCACCTCGGCGGCCGCAGCGTCATCGACTCCTGGAAGCTCCTCGCCGCCGGCGGCACCCTCGTCGCCTACGGCAGCGCCACCACCCGGGACGACTCGGGCTCCAAGCAGTTGCCCGTGCTGAAGATCCTCGGCCGGGTGTGGCTGTGGAACGCGCTGCCCAACGGCCGGCACGCGTACTTCTTCAACGTCTGGGAGGGCCGCGCCCTGAACAAGGACCGCTTCCGGGCCCGGCTGAGCGCCGACCTCACCCAGGTGTTCCGGTCCCTCCAGCGCGGCGAGGTCACCGCCCGCATCGCCGCCCGGCTTCCCCTCACGCAGGCCGCCGAAGCCCTGCGGCTCGCCGAGTCCGGGACGGTCGCCGGCAAGGTCGTACTCGTCCCGGAGGACGGCGACGGGACGTCGGCAGCCCCGGCACAGTGAAGACCGTCGGCTCTGCGGCGGCCGCTCTCCGCGAACGCCCCGTCGTCCGCGAAGAGTGCCGAGGTCGAAGCGGCGTCGCGCCCGTCGCCTCGCCCGCCGGAGCCCGCTAGGGGAAGACCAGGCCCACCCCGTGGGCGAGCTGGGCGGCCGCGTGCCGGAAGAACAGGTCACGGTCGTCCACGACGCCCTTGAACTGCCCGAACAGTTCGAACCCGACCAGCCCGAACAGCTGCGCCCACGCCGCGGCCATGGCCACAGCCACCTCCGGCGGGAGTCCGGGCATCAGCTCGTCGGCCATCCGGCGGGCCTCGGGCGCGAGCTCGGCGGGCACGGGGGTGCGGGCCAGACCGCGCCGCTCGAACGCCTCGCGCAGGATGCCGATCAGCACGAGGGCGACCCGGGCGGCCGGCATGATGGTCGTGTCCGGCGCCGAGTAGCCGGGCACCGGCGAGCCGTAGATCAGCGCGTACTCGTGCGGGTGCGCCAGCGCCCAGCCGCGCACCGCCTCGCACACGGTGACCCAGCGCTCCGCCGGGACGGCATCGGCGGCAGCGGCGTGCGCGGCCTCGGCGGCCTCGCCGAGGGAGTCGTAGGCGTCGATGATCAGCGCGGTAAGCAGGTCGTCACGGCTCGGGAAGTAGCGGTAGAGCGCCGAGGAGACCATGCCGAGTTCGCGCGCGACGGCACGCAGCGACAGCTTGGCCGCGCCCTCGGCCGCGAGCTGTCTGCGCGCCTCGTCCTTGATGGCCGCGGTGACTTCCATCCTGGCTCGCGCGCGGGCGCCCTGTGAGGTGCTCATACGAGCAGTGTGCCACGAGGGCGGAGCAGTGCACACACTTCGGAGCACTGCACTCGAACTTGAGCACCGATCTCCTTTCAGTGCTCCGACCCCAATTCAAGCGCGTCGCACAAAAAAGAGAGCACCGCTCTTGCTTTGGAGCGCCGATCTCCCCACACTGGAGTCAAGCGAGAGCACCGCTCTCCAAACTGTGGGGGTCCCCGTGTCGACACACGTCCAGAAGCCCGGCTGGTTCACCGTCAACATCTTCAACCAGGCCGTGTCCTGGCTCACCCGCCGCGGTATCAGCATCTGGGGCTCCCGCGTCCTCGCCGTCCGCGGACGCAAGAGCGGGGAGTGGCGCACCACCCCCGTGAACCTGCTGACGGTGAACGGACAGCAGTACCTGCTCGCGCCGCGCGGCCACGTCCAGTGGACCCACAACATGCGCGCCGCCGGCGGCGGCGAACTGAGGCTCGGCAAGAACGTGGACGTCTTCACCGCCGCCGAGGTCGCCGACGACGACAAGGTCGAGTTGCTGCGGGCCTACCTGAAGCGCTGGAAGGCGGAGGTCGGCGTCTTCTTCAACGGGGTCGGCCCCGACTCGCCCGACGCCGACCTGCGCCGCATCGCCCCCGACCACCCGGTCTTCCAGATCAGCGTCACGAAGTGACCGAGTCCTCGGTGTCGGTGTCGCCCGGGTCGTCCGCGTCCACCTCGGCGGTCTTCCCCGACGCGGGCGGCTCCGGGGCCAGTGTGGTGAGGGCGCGCTGGGCGAGCGGGTGGGAGCGGACGAGCTCACCGAGGGAGGTCCGGCCCTGGGTGATCTCCTTGAACGCGCGCCAGGCCGGGCGGACGCCGGTCAGGGCCGCGTGGAACAGGCCGGGCCTGCGTTCGAACACCGCCAGCATCCGCTTGCCCACGCTCATCTCGACACCGAGGCCCGCCTTGACGGCGAAGGCGTAGTTCAGCGCCTGGCGGCGGGTGTCCACGGCGTCGTGGGCCTCGGCGATCCGCACCGCCCACTCCCCCGCGAGCCGCCCCGAGCGCAGTGCGAAGGAGATGCCCTCGCGGGTCCACGGCTCAAGCAGGCCGGCCGCATCACCGCACACGAGCACCCGGCCCCGGGACAGCGGCGAGTCGTCGGCGCGGCAGCGGGTCAAGTGGCCGGAGGAGATGCTCGGTTCGAAGCCGGCGAGGCCGAGCCGGGCGATGAAGCCCTCCAAGTACCGCTTGGTGGCCGCGCCCTCGCCGCGCGCCGAGATCACCCCGACGGTCAGGGTGTCGCCCTTGGGGAAGACCCAGCCGTAGCTGCCGGGCATCGGGCCCCAGTCGATGAGGACCCGCCCCTTCCAGTCCTCGGCGACCGTCTCCGGCACCGGGATCTCCGCCTCCAGACCGAGGTCCACCTGGTCGACCTTCACGCCGACGTGGGCGCCTATCCGGCTGGCGCTGCCGTCGGCGCCGACCACCGCGCGGGCCAGCAGGGTCTCGCCGCCCTGGAGGACGACCGCGACCGTGCGCCGGTCGGGGACGGCCGCGCCGTGCTGTTCGACGCGCTGCACGGCGGCGCCGGTGCGCAGCTCGGCGCCCGCCTTCTGGGCGTGCTCGACCAGCTGCTGGTCGAACTCGGGCCGGTTGATCAGCCCGAACATCATCTGCTTGGAGCGGCGGGTGCGGGTGAACCGTCCGTTGTTGGAGAAGGTGACCGCGTGCACCCGGTCCTTGAGGGGCAGCTCGAAGCCGGGCGGGAGCGCGTCGCGCGAGGGGCCGATGATGCCGCCGCCGCAGGTCTTGTAGCGGGGCAGCTCGGCTTTCTCCAGCAACAGCACGCGCCGTCCCGCGACCGCCGCCGCGTAGGCGGCCGAGGCCCCCGCGGGTCCCGCGCCCACCACGACGACGTCCCACACCCGCTGCACGTCGTCCGCCGAAGAAATCTCACCGCTCACGATGGTCCGCTGCTCCGATCAAGCCGTAGAAGCCGTAGGTGCCGTATCTAGCCGTAGGTGCCGTATCAAGCCGTGGGTCAGGCCCTGGCCGTCCGTAGGCCGACACCTGTCACCTGTCCCCCCGCATCCTACGGCGGAGATCGCCGCAGGCCACTGTGGGAGGATCGGTGTACTCACCAGTTCAACGTCGCACCCACGAGGAGCGTGCCCATGTCGTCCAATCCGGTCGCCGAGACCGTCACCGCCCTGCTGCCCAGGGCGAAGGCGGAACTCGCCGAGCTGGTGGCCTTCAAGTCGGTGGCGGACTTCGCCCAGTTCCCGAGGAGCGAGAGCGAGGGCGCCGCGAACTGGGTCGCCGACGCACTGCGCGCCGAGGACTTCGTGGACGTCGCCGTGCTGGACACACCGGACGGGACGCAGTCGGTGTACGGCTATCTGCCTGGGCCGGAGGGTGCCAAAACGGTCCTGCTGTACGCGCACTACGATGTGCAGCCGCCGCTGGACGAGACCGCCTGGACCACCCCTCCGTTCGAGCTGACCGAGCGGGACGGCCGCTGGTACGGGCGCGGTGCCGCCGACTGCAAGGGCGGTGTGATCATGCATCTGCTGGCACTGCGCGCGCTGAAGGCGAACGGTGGCGTCCCGGTCAACGTCAAGGTGATAGCCGAGGGCTCGGAGGAGATGGGCACCGGCGGCCTGGAGCGGTATGCCGAGCAGCATCCCGAACTGCTGGCGGCGGACACGATCGTCATCGGCGACGCGGGCAACTTCCGTGTCGGCCTGCCGACGGTGACCACGACCCTGCGTGGCATGACCATGCTCCGGGTCCAGATCGACACACTTCAGGGCAATCTGCACTCCGGGCAGTTCGGCGGCGCCGCCCCGGACGCGCTGGCCGCTCTGATCCGGGTCCTGGACTCCCTGCGCGCCGAGGACGGTTCGACGACGGTCGACGGGCTCGCGCCGGAGTCCCACTGGGCGGGGCTGGAGTACGACGAGGAGCAGTTCCGCAAGGACGCCAAGGTGCTGGACGGCGTCGGGCTGATCGGTGACGGCTCGGTAGCGGACCGCATCTGGGCGCGTCCGGCGGTCACGGTGCTCGGCATCGACTGCCCGCCCGTGGTCGGCGCCACGCCGTCGGTCCAGGCGAGCGCCCGTGCCCTGGTCAGCCTGCGGGTGCCGCCGGGCGTGGACGCGGCCGAGGCGAGCAAGCTGCTCCAGGCCCATCTGGAGGCGCACACGCCGTGGGGCGCCCGGGTGCAGACCGAGGCGGTCGGCCAGGGCCAGCCGTTCCGCGCCGACACCACCAGCCCGGCGTACCAGGCGATGGCCGACGCGATGGCGGTCGCCTACCCGGGCGAGACGATGCAGTACGCCGGTCAGGGCGGCTCCATCCCGCTGTGCAACACCCTGGCGAGCCTCTACCCGCGCGCCGAGATCCTGCTGATCGGTCTGAGCGAGCCGGAGGCGCAGATCCACGCGGTCAACGAGAGCGTGTCTCCGGAGGAGCTGGAGCGCCTGTCCGTGACGGAGGCGCTGTTCCTGCGGAACTACGCGGCGGGCTGAACCGCTCTGCCCACGGCAGAGGACCCTCGTCCGCGGACGGGGGTCCTCCTACGGTCGGACCGTGGACGTCATCGAACTGTTCCCCCGGCTGCATCTGCTGCGCTTCCCGGTCGGCCAGGCCTACCTCTGGCACGACCCGGACGCCGACGCCTCGACGCTGATCGACGCCGGCCCGGTCGGCTCGGGCCGGCCGATCGCCGACGCGCTCACCGCGCTGGGTCGCTCCCCTTCGTCGGTACGACGGATCGTCCTCACCCATTTCCACGAGGATCACGTCGGCGGGGCGGCCGAGTTCGCCGCCCTGAGCGGAGGCGAGGTGCTGGCCCACCGCCTGGACGCACCGGTGATCCGGGGCGAACTCCCTGGTGCGCCCCCGGTGTTCGAGGAGTGGGAGCTGCCGATCCACGCCGAGGCCGCGAAGCGGCTGCCCGCCGACGAGCCGGTTCGCCCGGACGCGGTGACGGAGTTGTCCGACGGTGACGTTCTGGACTTCGGTGGCGGCGCCCGGGTCGTCCACGTCCCGGGTCATAGCGACGGCAGCATCGCGCTCCATCTCCCCTCGTACGGCGTGCTGTTCACCGGGGACGCGGTGGCGGTCTCACCGGTCACCGGCTCGGTGATACTGGGAGTGTTCAACCTGGACCGCGCCCAGGCCGTCGCGTCCTTCCGGCGGCTGGCCGCCCTGGACGCGGAGGTGGCCTGCTTCGGCCACGGTGATCCGGTGACCCCGGACGCATCCCAGGTGCTGCGGAAATCCGCGGACACCTACGGGCCGCCGCGCTGACCATGGGAGCATGACCGACACCGCGCGCCGGATCGCAGCCCACACCGACATCGCGACCTCGCTGGCCCTGCTGAGCGATGTAGAGCTGACCGAGCTGGTCGCGGCGGGCGAGCCGCTCGGCACCGGGATCGGCGGCAGAGCGATGCGGATCACGGTGGACGGCAGGCCGGTGTTCGTGAAGCGGATCCCCCTGACCGACCGGGAGCGGGACCCACGGCACGCCCGCTCCACCGCGAACCTCTTCGGCCTGCCGCCGTACTGCCACTACGGCGTCGGCGCCATCGGCGGTCCGGGGTTCGGCGCCTGGCGGGAGCTGGCCGCGCACGCGGCCACGACGAACTGGGTACTGGCGGGCCGGTTCCCCGGCTTCCCGCTGCTCCACCACGGGCGGGTACTGCCCGACACACCCACTCCGCTGCCAGGCGAACTCGCCCACATCGACAGGGCGGTGGCCTACTGGGGCGGCTCCACGGGCGTACGTGACCGCATCGAGGGTCTGCGGGACGCCTCGGCGAGCCTGACCCTGTTCCTGGAGCACTTCCCGTCCACCCTGCACGACTGGCTGGACGCCGAACTGCGCACGGACCGGGCGGATGCGGCCTGCACGTCCACGGCCCGGAGTCTGGAGGAGCTGACCGCCTTCCTCGCGAGCCGCCGACTCCTGCACCTCGACGCCCACTTCGGCAACATCCTCACCGACGGCCGCCGGCTGTACCTCACCGACTTCGGGCTCTCGCTCAGCCCGCGCTTCCAACTTGCGGCGGATGAGCAGGACTTCATCGACCGGCATCGGCACTACGACCGTGCCTACACCACCTACTACCTGGTGATCTGGCTGGTCACCGCCCTGTACGGGTACCGGGGCGAGGAGCGTGCGGAGTTCGTGCGTGCCTGCGCGGGCGGCCGGCGGCCCGAGGGCATCCCCCGGGCCGCCGCCGAGCTGCTGGTCCGGCACGCTCCCGTCGCGGTGACCATGGAGGTCTTCTGCCGACGGCTGGAGCGAGAGAGCCGGCTGACACCGTTTCCGTACGGCGACGGCTACAACAGCTGCACGTTCTCCGCGTAGTGGCAGGCGACCGGGTTGCCGCCGCCCCGGTCGACCAGGTCCGGTACCTGTTCGACGCAGGCGGTGCGTTCGCTGTCGGTGAGCTGGTTCGCGAACTTGGGGCAGCGGGTGCGGAAGCGGCAGCCACTGGGCGGCCGTACCGGGCTGGGGACGTCGCCCTGGACGGTGATCCGTTTGCGGGCCCGCTCCTTGCGCGGGTCGGGCAGCGGGATCGCGGAGACCAGGGCCTGGGTGTAGGGGTGTGCCGGGCGGGCGAAGAGCTGCCGGGCGGGGGCGATCTCCACCAGGCGGCCCAGGTACATCACCGCGACCCGGCGGGCCACATGGCGCATCACGGAGAGGTCGTGCGCCACGAAGAGGAAGGACAGGCCCAGTTCGTTCTGGAGGTCCATCAGCAGGTTGAGGACGCCGGCCTGGATGGACACGTCCAGTGCGGAGACGGGTTCGTCCAGGACGATCACCTTGGGGCGGAGCGCCAACGCCCGTGCGATACCGATGCGTTGGCGCTGGCCGCCGGAGAACTCGTGGGCGAATCGGTTGCCGTGCTCGGGGTTGAGGCCGACGAGGCGCAGCAGTTCGCGTACCTCGTCGGCTGCCCCGGAGTCGTAGCGGCCGTGGATGCGCAGGGGTTCGGCGACGATCTCGTGGACGGAGATCCGGGGGTCCAGGGAGGCGTACGGGTCCTGGAAGACGATCTGCAACTCACGACGCAGCGGCCGCATCTGACGTCTGCTCAGCTGTGTGAGGTCGTGGTCCCGGTAGCGGACCGTACCGGCGGTGGCGTTCTCCAGGTTGAGCAGGGTTCGGGAGATCGTCGTCTTGCCGGAGCCGGACTCGCCGACGAGACCGAGCGTCTCGTTCTCGTACAGGTCGAAGGAGACCCCGCAGACGGCGTGGACGTCCCCGACCCGGCGGCGGACGACGCCCCGGGACATCACCGGGAAGTGTTTGACGAGGTCGCGGACCTGGAGGACGGGTTCGCCGGTGCCGTCGTGACCGGGCAGCGGGGGCAGGGGGCCGGTCATCGGGCATCGTCCTCCTGGTCCGCGAACCGGGCGAGGGCCGCGGTGTCGGCGCCGACGGCGTCGAAGACCTCGTAGGCCGCCGTGTCGACGAGTTCGTCGGCGAAGTGGCAGGCGCTGCGGTGGGTGTCGGGTCCGACCGGGCGCAGGGCGGGTTCCGTGCTGTCGCAGGGCTCCCGGCGCATCGGGCAGCGCGGGGCGAAGGGGCAGCCTGGGGGCAGGTTGAGCAGGGATGGCGGGGAACCGGTGATGGGGGTCAGGCGGTCCTCCTCGCGATCCAGGCGGGGCAGGGAGCCGAGCAGGCCCAGGGTGTAGGGCATGCGCGGGGTGTAGAAGATGTCCTCGACCGAGCCGGTCTCCACGATCCGCCCGGCATACATGACGGCGACCCGGTCGGTGTGGCCGGCAACCACCCCGAGGTCGTGGGTGATCAGGACGAGCGCGGCGCCGGTCTCGGCGCGGGCGGCCTCCAGGGCCTCCAGGATCTGGGCCTGGACGGTGACGTCGAGGGCGGTGGTGGGCTCGTCGGCGATGATCACGTCCGGGTCGTTGGCGATCGCGATGGCGATGACGACCCGCTGGCGCATTCCGCCCGAGAGTTCGTGCGGGTAGCTGTCGACGCGTCGTTCGGGGCTGGGGATGCCGACCGTGCCGAGGAGTTCCACGGCGCGCTCACGGGCCGGGCGCTTGCCGAGCCGGGGGTTGTGCCGGAGCAGGGTCTCGGCGATCTGGTAGCCGACGGTGTAGACGGGGTTGAGGGAGGTCATGGGGTCCTGGAAGACCATGGCGATGCCGCTGCCGCGTACGTCCGAGAGGCGGGCGTCGGACATCCCGAGCAGTTCCGAGCCCTCGAACCGCACCGAGCCGCGCACCCGGGCCGAGCCGGGCAGCAGCCCCATCACGGCCAGCGCGGTGACGGACTTGCCGGAGCCGGACTCGCCGACGATGCCCAGCGCCTCGCCCCGCTCCAGCCGGTAGCCGACGCCGCGGACCGCCCGTACGACACCGTCCTCGGTCGGGAACTCCACGCTCAGCTCCTCGACTTCGAGCACGGCACCGGACTCCTCCCCTTTCCCGGCGGCGCCGCCGGCATCCCGGCCGAGCCCATCACTCACGCCCCGGCCGCGGCCACCGCCATTGCTCACTCCCCCGCCGGCGCCGGCGCCGCGAACTCCCCCGCCGGGGCCGGCGGCTCCGTCGGCACCCCGGCCGAGCCCATCACTCACGCCCCCGTCGAGACCAGCGCCGTCGCGCACAAGACCGCCGCCTTCACCCGCTCCCCCACCGGGGCCGGCGCCGTCGCTCACGCCGTCACCGTCACCGTCACCGTCGCCGTCGCCGTCGCCGAGACGGTCGCCGTATTTCGCACCACCGTCGTCGCTCGCGCCGTTTCCGTCGCCGTAAGCCGCGTCGCTGCCCTGCCTCGCGTCGCTGCCGTTTCCTTTGTCGGTGGCCGTCACTGTCGCACCCTTTGCTGCCGGGGGTCGAAGGCGTCCCGCAGTCCGTCGCCGATGAAGTTGATGGTGAGGGCGATGGCGATGATGAAGGCGCCGGGGATGTAGAAGAGCCAGGGCCGGGTGTCGACCGCCGTCTGCGCCTGGGCGACCAGCAGCCCGAGTGAGGTGTCGGGTGGTTGGACGCCGAAGCCGAGGAAGGACAGGGCGGTCTCGGTGAGGATGCCGGTGGCGACCAGGATCGTGGCGTTGACGATGATCGGGCCGAGCGCGTTGGGCAGCAGGTGCCGGAAGATGATCCGGGTGTCGGAGGCGCCGAGCGCCCGGGCGGCCTCCACGAACTCCTTCTCGCGCAGCGACAGTACGGACGAGCGCACCACGCGTGACACATACGCCCAGGTGAGTCCGGCGACGACCACGGCGATCCAGTACCAGGAGCCGCCGCTGCGCGAGGAGATGACCAGCGCGATCGCGAACAGCGGGAGTGTCAGCACCAGATCGGCGATGCGCATCATCAGGGCGTCGACGAACCCCCGGTAGAAGCCGGCTACGGCACCCCATACGGCACCGACCAGGGTGGAGCCCAGGGCGATCAGAATGGCGATCTTCAGCGAGGTCTGGGTGCCGCGCATCACCTGCGCGTAGGCGTCGTACCCGGAGGAGTCGGTGCCGAACGGGTGCTTCCAGGAGGGGGGTTGGGAGTTGTCGGGCGTGTACTTGGCGTACGAGTAGTGCCAGAAGTGCGGTCCGGCGAACGCCCACAGCACGATCAGCACGAAGACGACCAGGCTGATCATCGCGGCCCGGTGACGCAGGAAGCGCCGCAGCACCAGCCGGGTCTGGCTGCGCTGTACGACGGCGAACTCGTGGTCGGCGCCCGGCGTCTGGGTGCCGGTCGGCCCGAGTGCCCCGATGTCAGTCATAGCGGATCCTCGGGTCGAGTACGGCGTAGAGCAGGTCGGCGAAGAGGTTGAAGACGATGACGACGACGGCAGAGAGCAGCAGCCAGGCCATGGTCCGGTAGACGTCGAGGGTGGTGGCGGCCTGGACGAGCATCTCGCCCATGCCGTGCCACTGGAAGATCGTCTCGGTGATGACCGCACCGCCGAGGATGATCGCGACGTCGAGAGCGGTGACGGTGGCGAGCGGGATCAGCGCGGTGCGCAGGGCGTGCCGGGTGAGCACCCGGCCGCGGCGCAGCCCCTTGGCCCGGGCGAGCCGGACGTAGTCGCTGTCCAGGACCTCCAGCATGGAGGCGCGGGTGTAGCGGGTCCAGGAGGCGAAGGAGACCAGGGCCAGGGTGATGGTGGGCAGGATCAGATGGCCGATGCGGTCGGTGAACTCGTTCCAGGTGGTGTCCACTTCGAGGTACGGCGACTTCTCCCCGATGGTGCCGAGGAACTGGCTGCCGGTCTCCTGGTTGAACCAGATGCCGGCCTGTTTGAGCAGCACCGCGAACCAGAACACGGGCATGGCGAGGAAGAGGAAGCCGAAGAAGGTGATGGCGTAGTCGGCGGCGCTGTACTGGCGGATCGCGCTGAACACGCCGAACAGCACGGCCATCACCAGCGCGAGCAGCATGGCGGCGGCGACCAGGGTGACGGTGACCCGGAAGCGGGTGAACAGGTCGTGTCCGATGTCCAGGTTGGCCTGCACGGACGGACCCCAGTCGCCGTGCAGAACTCCGGTGATCCAGTTCCAGTACCGCTCCACGGCGGGCTGGTCGGCGTGGATGTGCCGGGCGAACGCGGTCACGGCGGCCTTGCTGGGCGGCGGTTGGCGCGAGGTGGCGAAGTTGGCCACCGGGTCGCCGGAGTTGACGACGACCAGGAAGACGATGAACGTCGAGACGATCAGGACGGGTATGGAGACAAGGATGCGGCGCACGGTGTAGGCGAGCATGCGGGTCTTCTCTCGCGGAGGCCCGGCCCCGGGGTCGCCGGGGCCGGGAATCGGATCCGACTGGTCCCGTGGCTACTTCTTGAGGCCCCACTCGCCGACGTTGTACGGCGGTCCGACGTTGGTGGAGTTGTTGCGCATGTTCACGAACCGGGTCTGCACCGCGAGGAAGGTGGGTTTCTGGTAGAGCGGCAGTACATAGGCGTCGTTCACCATGATCTGGTCGGCCTGGTTGAGCAGGGACGCGGCCTTGGCCGTGTCCGTCTCGCCGACGGCCTGGCTGATCAGTGCGTCGACCTTCTTGTTGCTGTAGCCGCCGTAGTTTCCGCCACCCCCGGTCGACCAGGTCTGCTGGGCGTTGCTGGTCGGGAAGGGGGACGCGACCCAGGCGAAGACGATGATGTCGTACTGGTGGCCGGCCAGGACCGTGCCGAGGTCGGCGGCACCGATCGGCTTGATCGTGACCTTGATGCCGAGGTTGGCGAGGTCGCTCTGGAGGATCTGGCACTCGCTCTGCCGGATCTGGTTGCCCGTGGTGTACCGGCAGTTGAAGGGCCCGACGGCCGTGCCGTCCGGCGTCTTCAGCGCGGTGCCGACGCCGGTGAACTTGGCGTCGGTCAGGTACTTCCTGGCCTTGGTGAGATCACCCGAGCCCTGGCCGCCGGCGCTCACCACGTCCTGGTAACCGGCCTGGCCGGGCACGAGGTTGTGGTTGTAGAGCTGCTTCACACCGGGGTCGAACTGAGCGACCGTCTTGGCCATGATGTCCTTGACGCTGATGGCCGTGAACATCGCCTGCCGAAGGGGCAGGTACTTGCCGATCACCGGGTTGTGCAGGTTGAGGTCGAAGTGCTCCCAGGTCAGCCCGCTGCCGATGGTGTAGGTGACATTGGGGATGGCCTTGACCTGGTTGACGAGGTCGACCTCGGGCTGCGGGTAGATGCCCTGGACCTCGTTGTTGCGCAGGGCGATCGGCTCCTGGGTGGCGTCGGAGATCACCTTGAAGATCAGCCGTTGCAGGGTGGCCGGCCCGCCCCACCACTTCGGGTCGGGCTCGTAGGTGGCGTGGTCGTTGTCGACCCACTCGGTCATCTTGTACGGGCCCGCGGTGGCGTACTTGCTGGGCGGGGTCTTCTGGAAGTACTGCCATCCCTGGGTCATCTGAGCGGCCGTCATATGTGTGGCGTCACCGGTCTTGGCGCCGGAGAGCTTCTCCGCGACATGCGCCGGATACAGCGGATAGCCCCCTCCGAACAGCGACTTCCAGTCGGAGTACGGCTGGGCCATGACCATGGTCACGGTCTTGCCGTTGTCGGAGGCGGTGACCGACTTGACGCGGTCGTAGCCGGCGGTGCTCTCCGGCAGACAGCCCTTGGTCTGCGTGGAGTCGCCGGCGGGCGGCGGCGGGCAGTCCTTGCCGTCGTTGGTCCGCCAGTCGTAGACGAAGTCGTCGGCGGTGATCGGGGTGCCGTCGTTCCAGGACGCCTTGGGGTTGATCTTGTAGACGATGGTCTGCGGGCTGGTGCTCGCCTGGGTCGCCGAGGTCACCAGGTCGGTGTTGAGCTTGACGCTGAAGTCCGGCTGCGGGATGAAGACCTGCGGCAGGACGGGGCTGAGCGCTTCGGCGTTCTCGAAGGTGTTGCCGTTGGTGTCCTGCACGTTCCACTGCTGGATGTTCTTCTCGATGACATAGGTGAACGTGCCGCCGGCCTTGGTGGTACCGGAGTTGCAGGTGTCGGCCTTGCCCTGGGTGGAGCAGGAGGCGAGATCCGCCGAGGTGCCCTTGTCGCCGCTGCCACCGCCACCGCCGCCGCTGCTACAGGCGGCGAGCGCCAGGATGAGCCCGGCGGCGAGTGCGAGTCCCCTTGTGGGGGCCGAAGAGTGCGCGCGCATGTCCCTCCTTCGACCGGTGGATGTCCGGCCTGTGCACGGCGGCCAGCGGCCGCGAGGAAGTTGAGCTGCGCACCGACGTTAGAACGCTTGTGTACCTTCTTCACGTTCTCGTTCATACCGGGACGGCTTCAATTCACCCTCGATTACCCCTTGGAACCTTCCACTCCACGCAAAGTCCCTACACAACCCCGGGAAATGCCAAGGTCCCCGCCAACCTCGCTCAGAATGCGGATACTTGACATGCAGTCAGGGACTGTCAACCGACCGGGACGCCGGCCTCCAGATAGAGCGCGGCACCGCGCTCGCGGGCCCGCAGCGCCCAGCGCAGCCGTTCGTAGCGCACCGGGGGCAGCATCTCGGCGGCCTCCTGTTCGGTGACGAACCGCCAGCCGCGCAGCTCGGGCCCCGGCAGCACCAGCCGTCCGGCCTCGGCGGAGTCCAGCCGGCCGCCGTCGAAGAGCAGCCGCAGACCTCCGTAGCGGGGCGGCACGGGCTGCTCCCAGTCGACGACCAGCAGCCGCGGGACCTTCTCCAGCCGTATGCCGGTCTCCTCCTCGACCTCACGCACGCCCGCCTGTGCGGGTGCCTCGCCGGGCTCGACGACACCGCCGGGGAACTCCCAGCCCGCCTTGTAGGTGGGGTCGACCAGCAGGACGCGGTCGTCCTCGTCGAAGAGCAGGACCCCGGCCGCGAGGGTCTCGGCGGTGGGCTCCGGCGTCTGCACGATGTCACAGGCGGGCGCGGCACCGGTACCGACGGCCTCGGCGATGTACACGGCCGTCTCGTACGGGGTGAGGGCGCTGGTGTCGACGAGATGGGCGTCGGCGCCGATCCAGGTGGCGAGGGCGGCACGGTAGGGCTCGATCTGGTCGTACGACCACTGCCGGACACGTATCTCGCCGTCGGGCAGGTCGGGCGGGAGCTCCCGGCCGGATATTCGCTCGCGCAGGATCGTTTCGGCCGGGGTGAGGCACAGATGCCGGACGGCGATCCGGCGGGCGGCGAGGCCGCCGAAGATCTCGTCGCGGTACTCCTGGCGCAGCAACGTCATGGGAACCACCAGGGTCCCGCCCAGCTCGGCGAGCATCCCTGCCGCCGTGTCGATCACCAGTCGTCGCCAGATCGGCAGATCCTGGAAGTCGCCGACCTCGGCGAGGCGCTTGGCCGGTAGCAGGTGTGTCAGTGCCCCGCCGATGACCTCGGGGTCGAAGAGCGTGCTGTTCGGGATCAGTTCGATCAGTTCACGTGCGGTGGTCGTCTTACCCGCACCGAACGCGCCGTTGACCCAGACGATCACGGACTCCCCCTCTTCTCTTGGCCCCCTGAGGCTTGCCCGCTCCACACTGCCACGGAAACCAGTTCCCGTTGAGGACGCGCAAAACGGAGTGCCGGTGCTCCCTCCGCGGAACACCGGCACCGTCGTTCGCTCCAGCCCGGCCGGACTACTCCTGGCCCAGGAAATCCCCGTCGGTCTCGAAGCTGTCGTTGCCCACGAGGTGTCCGACGTGCTCCAGGGCGTCCGCGACGGGCAGGTCGTCGAACGGACCGTCGGCGGCGGCGTGGGACGGGGTGATGGCGGCCACGACGAATCCGGTGGCCAGGCTGGCGATGGCGAGCATGCTGCGCTTCTTCATGCCCGTCTCAACTGTGCGGGCGGCCCGGGGTCACGGGCGAACCCACGAGGGGAGCAACACGGCACATCGGCACGGAAACCGGATGGCCGGAAGGATCACGGCGCGGCTAGGGCCCGTCCGGCGGATCAGGTCGCAGGAAATCAACGGCGCCTCATCAGCGCCGGCGAGCGGTGCCTGGTGCGTCCAGCTGCAGGGCGGAGGAGGGCGGCAACGCGGTGGGGGCACCCCCGGCCGAAGGCTGGGGACGCCGCAGGTGGGCGTGCCAGGCACCGCGTCTGCGGCATGATCCGCCGGACAGGCCCTGACGTCGGGGAGCCCCAACCCCGCCCGCACGGGAAGCCGTACGCCATGACCAGCCCGCGACCGACCACGACCCTCTGGCGCCCGACCGGGCCCGTGGAGATCGAACTGGTCCGGGAGCTGGAGAGGCGCGCCTGGCCGCCCCGGCTGCCCGAGCAGCCGATCTTCTACCCGGTGCTCGACGAGGACTACGCGATCAAGATCGCCAGGGACTGGAACGTCAAGCACGACGGCGCCGGCTTCGTGACCCGCTTCGAGGTCGACACCGAGTTCGTCCGCCGCTACCCCGTCCAGCAGGCGGGACGGCGTCACCTCCGACCACGGCGACTGGGCGGACGCGCGGATCACCTGCTGACGTACCACGACCCGCACGTCAGACACCCCTGACCGGCCCGGTCGGCCGGACCTGAACACCGGCCGACCGGGCCTGAACGTTCCTGCTGAGTCCGGCCGCCTCAGACGCCCGCCGCCGTCGCGTCCGTGCCCCTCTGGGCCAGCGCGGCCGCCGCGGCGCCCACCAGACCCGCGTCCGTGCCCATCTGGGCCGGCACGACCGTCAGACGCTGCACGAAGGAGAGCGTCGCGTAGTCGGTGAGGGCCTTGCGCAGCGGCGTGAAGAGGATGTCCCCCGCCTTGCCCACGCCACCGCCGATCACCGCGACGTCGATCTCGACAAGGGTCGCGGTGGCCGCGATCCCGGCCGCCAGCGCCTGTGCGGCCCGCTCGAAGGACGCTACCGCGACCGGGTCGCCGGTCCGGGCGGCGGCCGCGACCGCGACCGCCGAGGTGTCGCCGTCGGGACCCGGCTGCCAGCCGCCCTCGAGCGCGCGCCGGGCGATGTTGGGCCCGCTCGCGATGCGTTCCACGCAGCCGCGCGACCCGCACGGGCAGGGGTCCCCGTCGAGGTCGACGCTGATGTGGCCGATATGGCCCGCGTTGCCGGTCGGCCCCGGGTGCAGCTTGCCGCCGAGCACCAGGCCGCCGCCGACGCCCGTCGACACCACCATGCACAGCGCGTTGTCATGGCCGCGGGCCGCACCCTGCCAGTGTTCGGCTGCCGTGATGGCGACACCGTCGCCGATCAGCTCGACCGGCAGTCCACCGGCGGCCGCGCGCACCCGCTCGACGAGCGGGAAGTCCCGCCAGCCCGGCACGTTGACCGGACTCACGGTGCCGGCGGAGGCGTCCACGGGACCCGCGCTGCCGATCCCGAGCGAGCCGGCCCGCCCCCACAGGGGTGAACCGGCGAGTTCGCCGACCACCTCCTCGACGGCGCTCATGACCGTCTCGCCGTCCTGCTGGGCGGGCGTCGCGCGCTGGGACCGTGCCTGGATCCGTCCGTGACCGTCCACCAGTGCGCCGGCGATCTTTGTGCCGCCGATGTCGAGGGCCGCCACGAGGTCGGTGTGCATCAGAGTCAGATCTCCCCGTCAACCATGAGTAACCGAGTGAAAGGCAGCCGTCCAGCGGTGGGGGCGCGGGCCGGAGATTGCGGTGGACAGTCTCCCCCGCATCTGACAACGTTGTCCAGGCTCTATGCTCGACGCCACATCCTCATACAAACCCATGGACCTGTGCATCCCCCGTGGACAACGGGAATCACCACCGTGGACGACAGGACAGGACGCCGCATCGTGCCCGAGACCTCCCGCCGCGCAGACCG
The DNA here is from genome assembly GCF_040303265.1 of Streptomyces sp. NPDC096040. Taxonomy (NCBI): domain Bacteria; kingdom Bacillati; phylum Actinomycetota; class Actinomycetes; order Kitasatosporales; family Streptomycetaceae; genus Streptomyces; species Streptomyces sp. NPDC096040. The sequence goes on along the minus strand of NZ_JBEOTA010000016.1, from coordinate 105,377 downwards.
TCTCCCAGGCTCCCGTTACGGGACCCGGCCGACGATGAAGGACGTGGCTGCGCGCGCCGGTGTCGGCCTCAAGACGGTGTCCCGGGTGGTCAACGGCGAGCCCGGGGTGACCCCGGACACCGAGCGCCGGGTCCAGGAGGCGATCGACGCGCTCGGCTTCCGCCGCAACGACAGCGCGCGGGTGCTGCGCAAGGGCCGTACCGCGAGCATCGGTCTCGTCCTTGAGGACCTCGCCGACCCGTTCTACGGTCCGCTGAGCCGGGCGGTCGAGGAGGTGGCCCGGGCCCATGGGGCGCTGCTGATCAACGGGTCCAGTGCCGAGGACCCGGAACGGGAGCAGGAGTTGGCGCTCGCGCTGTGCGCACGGCGGGTGGACGGGCTGGTGGTGATTCCGGCCGGGGACGACCACCGTTATCTGGAGCCGGAGATCAGGGCGGGTGTGGCCACGGTGTTCGTGGACCGCCCGGCCGGGAGGATCGACGCCGACGTGGTGCTGTCCGACAGCTACGGCGGGGCCCGTGACGGCGTCGCCCATCTCATCGCGCACGGCCACCACCGGATCGGCTTCATCGGTGACATGCCCCGCATCCACACCGCGGCCGAGCGGCTGCGCGGCTACCGGGCCGCGATGGAGGACGCCGGGATATCCGTCGAGCCGGCGTGGACCTCCCTCGGTGTGACGGACCCGGAGCGGGTGCGCCGGGCCGCCGAGGAGATGCTGTCCGGGCCCGCCCCGGTCACCGCGATCTTCACGGGCAACAACCGGGTGACCGTCACCGTGATCCGGGTTCTCGCCGAGCGGACCCGTCCGGTCGCACTCGTCGGCTTCGACGACATCGAGCTGGCCGATCTGCTGCATCCAGGCCTCACCGTCGTCGCCCAGGACGCGGCCCTGCTCGGCCGTACGGCTGCCGAGCGGCTCTTCCGCCAACTGGACGGCACCCTTCTGGCACCGGAGCGGATCGAGCTGCCGACCCGGCTGGTCACCCGCGGCTCGGGCGAGCTGCCACCCTCGGAGTGAGCCGCGCATGACCGGCCGTACGCTCACGGAACTGGGCCTCGACCAGGCACCGCGCGACCACCCGCTGACCTATCCCGGCGTCTGGCCCGCCGATTCTGGACTCCTCGACGGCGACCTGCTGTTGCCGCTGGACCGGCTGGTGTACGACGACGGCCGGGTACCGGTGCTCGCGGTCGGCTCCAACGCCTCTCCCGCCCAACTCCAGCACAAGATGGCCGAGTCCGGGGTGACCGAGCCGATCCCCATGGTGCGCACCCGGGTGACCGGCCTCGACGTGGGCGTCTCCGCGCACGTCAGCCGCCTCGGCTATGTCTCGGCGTCCCCGGTCCAATCCCCCACGGCTGTAAGGCAGTTGTTCGTCCTCTGGCTGGACGGACGGCAGCTGGAGGTGATCGACGCGAGCGAGGGCGTACCGCTGCCGGGCGGCAACTTCGGCCGGGCCTGGCTGCCCGCCCCGGACGTACGCGTCGGCCTCGCGGACGGCACGACGCTGCCCGGCGTCCACGCCTACGTCAACCGGCACGGCGTCCTGCACGACGGCACCGGCACGCCCCGCCGCCACCCCGGTGAGCGCACCCTCCTCACCGAACTTCTGGGTGAAGCAACCGAGTTGAGGGAGCTGTTCGGTGTGACACCCGAGGAGTTCTGCGCGCGTGCGCGGGCCGACGCCGAACTGTGCCGTCGGGGCACCCGGCTGTTCGCGGAGCGGAAGTGGGCGGTCGCGTCGGGCCTGGAGCGGTACGTCCGCACTCAGCAGACGGGAAGTCCGGGAACCGGGGAGTCGTTGTCGCCGCCCTTGATGTAGACGTCGCTGACGTAGAGACCGGGACTAGGCCCATGCCGCCGCGCCCGAGGCGGGCCGTCACCCGGTACCGCCCTGCCAGCAGCCGACCGGTCCCGTCAGCCTGTCCGTACTCCCCCGAACCCGAAGACACCGCCGCCCCGTTCCTCAGACAGGTCCGTGAACCGCGTCCAGCGTACGGGGCGGCGCCGACAGCTCAAGTCGCCCGGGGGCGGCTGTGACAGGGCCGCTACTTGCCGGAGGCCGTCAGATCGCCGCGCCGGGGCGCCGCGAAGCCCTCCAGATCGGCCCGGGTCAGACCGGTCAGCCGGGCCACCTCGGCGATGTCGAGGGCGCCGCAGTCCAGGCCGCGCAGCAGATAGCCGCTGAGGGCCTTGGCGGTGGCGGGCTCGTCCATGACGTCACCGCCGGTGCGGTTGGCGTACCGGGCGAGCCGGGCGGCGGCCTGCTCGAAGCCCTCGCGGTAGAAGGCGAACACGGCCGCGTACCGGGTGGGGATGTGACCGGGGTGCATGTCCCAGCCCTGGTAGTAGGCGCGGGCCAGGGCACGCCGGGTGAGCCCGTAGTGCAGCCGCCAGGCGTCGTGCACCTTCGCCGTGGGCCCGACCGGCAGCACATTGGTGGAACCGTCCGACACGCGTACGCCCGTACCGGCGGCAGCGACCTGCATGACCGCCTTGGCATGGTCGGCGGCCGGGTGGTCGCTTGCCTGGTAGGCGGCGGAGACGCCGAGGCAGGCACTGTAGTCGAAGGTGCCGTAGTGCAGTCCGGTGGCGCGGCCCTCGGCGGCCTGGATCATCCGGGCGACGGTGGCCGTGCCGTCGGTCGCGAGGATGGACTGGCTGGTCTCGATCTGGATCTCGAACCCGATCCGGCCCGGCTCCAGGCCGTGCGCCTTCTCGAAGGCCTCCAGGAGCCGGACCATCGCGGTGACCTGCTCGGGGTAGGTCACCTTCGGCAGGGTCAGCACCAGGCCCGCGGGCAGGCCGCCGGCCGCCATCAGCCCGGTGAGGAAGATGTCGAGGGTGCGGATGCCCCGGTCGCGCACCGCGGCCTCCATGCACTTCATCCGGATGCCCATGTACGGCGCCGCCGTACCGCCGGCATACGCCTCGGCGATCAGCCGCGCCGCGCGGGCCGCCGTCTCGTCCTCCTCGGCGTCGGGGCGGGAGCCGTAGCCGTCCTCGAAGTCGACGCGCAGGTCTTCGATCGGCTCGCGCTCCAGCTTGGCGCGGACCCGGGAGTAGACCGGCTCGGCGAGTTCGTCGGACAGGCCGAGCACGGCGGCGAAGGAGGCGGCGTCGGGGGCGTGTTCGTCAAGAGCGGTGAGGGCCCGGACGCCCCAGGAGCGGACGGTGTCCGCGGCGAAGGCGTCGCCGGGGACGTACACGGTGTGGACGGGCTGGCGGGTGCCGGGGTCGCCCGGATAGCGGCGCTCCAGTTCCGCGTCGACCGGCGCGAGGGAGGCGCTGATCTCCTCGCTGACGGCGCCCGCGAGACTCGTCGCCACCTTCTGCTGCTGGCCCTGACCCATCCCACACCCTCCTGTTTTCCACTGTACGGAATCAACAATCCGTTGAATGAAGTTATCCGGGCGCCTTCGGGATGGTCAACACCATGTCCACGGGGCGACACGCCCCCATCTGGGCATGTTCACGCTTGACTCACACCTGGGTAGCACACTCTCTGCGCAGGACTCGCCTTACGCACGCCTCGTCCGGCCCTCGCCACCGAAGGAGCCCCCGTGCCGAACCAGCGCCGAGTCACCCGCCGTCTGGGCCTGAAGGTCCTGTTGGCCGCGGCGGTCACCGTGCCCCTCTCCAGCGCCGCGATCTCCGCCTCGTCCGCCTCCTCCGTGCCGTCCGCGACCCTGCGGGCCGGCCGGGTAACCCCATCGGCCCCGCCACGGCGCGCACCACGGCTCGACGTCATGACCTTCAACCTGCGGTACGCGAGCACCGCCGAACCCAACAGCTGGGCCGATCGCCGACCCGTGATGCGCGAGCTGCTGCACCGCGCGCACCCCCAGGTCATCGGCACCCAGGAAGGCCTCTACCAGCAGCTGCGCGACATCGACGCCGACCTCGGACCGCACTACGACTGGATCGGCACCGGCCGCGAGGGCGGCAGCCGGGACGAGTCCACGGCGATCTACTACGACATCCGGCGCCTGGCCCCTGTGGAGCACTACACCTTCTGGCTCTCCGACACCCCGGAGGTCATCCGCTCCAACACCTGGAACGCCGCCTTCCCCCGCATCGTCACCTGGGTCCGCTTCCGCGATCTCGCCGACGGCGGCAGGGAGTTCTACGTCGCCAACACCCACTTCGACCAGCGGAGCCAGTACGCCCGCGAGCGCAGCGCGACCCTGCTCACCCAGCGGATCGCGGAGTTCGACCCCGCGCTGCCGGTCGTGGTGACCGGCGACTTCAACGCCGCCGCGCACAAGAACCCGGCCTACGACACCCTCGTGGGCTCCGGGCTCCTGGACACCTGGGAGGCGGCGGAGCGGCGCAGCACCCTGTACGGCACCTTCCACGGCTACCACAGGCTCCAGCGGGACGGCGACCGTATCGACTGGATCCTGACCTCGCCGGGTGTGACCACGCACCAGGCGACGATCAACACCTTCTCGATGCACGGTCAGTTCCCCAGCGACCACCTGCCGGTGCAGGCCTCACTGAGCCTGCGCTGACACCACGAGGCCCCCGTGACCGGGTCGGTCACGGGGGCCTCGGACAGTCGTGCGGCGATCAGCCCTTGCGGGTGTTGATCTCCTCGGTGAGCTGGGGGACGACGTCGAAGAGGTCGCCGACCACACCGAAGTCGACCAGCTCGAAGATCGGGGCTTCGGCGTCCTTGTTGACCGCGACGATCGTCTTGGAGGTCTGCATACCCGCGCGGTGCTGGATCGCGCCGGAGATTCCGTTGGCGATGTACAGCTGCGGGGAGACGGACTTGCCGGTCTGGCCGACCTGGTTGGTGTGCGGGTACCAACCGGCGTCGACCGCGGCACGCGAGGCGCCCACGGCGGCGCCGAGGGAGTCGGCGAGCGCCTCGATGATCGCGAAGTTCTCGGCGCCGTTGACGCCACGGCCGCCGGAGACCACGATCGCGGCCTCGGTCAGCTCCGGACGCCCGGTCGACTCACGCGGGGTCCGGCCGGTGACCTTCGTACCCGTCGCCTTGTCGGAGAAGGTGACGTTCAGGGCCTCGACGCTGCCGGCGGCCGGGGCGGCCTCGACGGCGGCGCTGTTGGGCTTGACCGTGATGACCGGGGTGCCCTTGGCGACACGGGACTTGGTGGTGAAGGACGCGGCGAACACCGACTGGGTGGCCACCGGGCCCTCGTCGCCGGCCTCCAGGTCGACGGCGTCGGTGATGATGCCGGAGCCGATGCGCAGCGCCAGACGGGCGGCGATCTCCTTGCCCTCGGCGGAGGAGGGGACCAGCACGGCGGCCGGGGACACCTGCTCGAAGGCGGCCTGCAGCGCATCCACCTTGGGAACGACCAGGTAGTCGGCGTACTCGGACGCGTCGTGGGTGAGGACCTTCACCGCGCCGTGCTCGGCGAGGGTGGCGGCGGTGTCGGCGGCGCCGTTGCCCAGCGCGACGGCGACGGGCTCACCGATCCGGCGGGCCAGGGTCAGCAGCTCGAGGGTGGGCTTGCGGACGGCACCGTCCACGTGGTCGACGTAGACGAGGACTTCAGCCATGGGAATGCTCTCCTACTTGCGAAAGTTGAGGGGCGGTCAGCGACTGCTGGGCTCAGATGAACTTCTGGCCCGCCAGGAACTCAGCGAGCTGCTTGCCGCCCTCGCCCTCGTCCTTGACGATCGTGCCGGCCGTGCGGGCCGGGCGCTCGGTGGCGGCCTCGACCTTGGTCCAGGCGCCCTCCAGGCCGACCTCCTCGGCCTCGATGTCGAGGTCGGACAGGTCCCAGGACTGAACCGGCTTCTTCTTCGCGGCCATGATGCCCTTGAAGGACGGGTAGCGGGCCTCACCCGACTGGTCGGTCACCGAGACGACCGCCGGCAGGGAGGCCTCCAGCTGCTCGGACGCGGCATCGCCGTCACGACGCCCCTTCACCACCCCGTCCTCGACGGAAACCTCGGAGAGCAGGGTGACCTGCGGAACGCCCAGCCGCTCGGCCAGCAGCGCCGGGACCACACCGGCGGTGCCGTCGGTGGAGGCCATACCGGAGACCACCAGGTCGAAGCCGGCCTTCTCGATCGCCTTGGCCAGCACCAGGGAGGTACCGATGGCGTCGGTGCCGTGCAGGTCGTCGTCCTCGACGTGGATCGCCTTGTCCGCACCCATCGACAGCGCCTTGCGCAGCGCGTCCTTGGCGTCCTCCGGACCGACGGTGAGGACGGTGACCTCGACGTCGTCGTCGGAGTTCTCGGAGATCTGCAGCGCCTGCTCGACCGCGTACTCGTCCAGCTCGGAGAGCAGACCGTCCACGTCGTCACGGTCGACGGTCAGGTCATCGGCGAAGTGCCGGTCGCCAGTGGCGTCGGGCACGTACTTGACAGTGACAACGATCCTCAGACTCACGCCGGCTCTCCTACTGCATCGTCTTTTCTGGGCTGCCTCTTGAAGGCAGCATAGGCGCCCCAAGCGGCTCATCCCGGTCGGGGCGGCCGCGCGCTCCGAACGAAATATTACTCGCCAGTACACCCAGTTCGTTCCCGCTAAGCAAGCGCTTTGAACTGTGACCTTCGCAACGCAGCGTAATCGGAACTCGACGCCTTCGCAGAACGAGGGGCGTGTGATCAGTCGCGCAGTCCGTTGAAACCGCCCTGGTGGTACAGGAGCGGCCGGCCGGCGCGGGAGGGATCTCCCACGACCACCTCGGCGAGCACGATGCGATGGTCGCCGGCCGGCACCCGTGCGACGACCCGGCACACCAGCCAGACCAGCACGTCGTCGAGGACCGGGACCCCCGCGTGGCCCTCGCGCCAACCGGTGGGCGCCCCGAACCGGTCGGCGCCGCTGCGGGCGAAGGTGGCGGCGAGCTCGGCCTGGTGCTCGCCGAGGATGTGGACGCCGATGTGCTCGGCGGTGGATATCGCGGGCCAGCTGGAGGCGCCCGTGCCGACGCCGAAGGAGAGCATCGGGGGCTCGGCGGAGACGGAGGTGAGGGAGGTGGCGGTGAAGCCGACCGGGCCGCCGGCACCGCGGGCAGTGATCACCGCGACTCCGGCGGCGTGCCGCCGGAAGGCGGAGCGGAGCAGGTCGGGAGAGGCGAGCTGAGGGGTACCGAGGTCGGGCGTGGCCGTCATGGAGTTGTCCTTCTGGGGGGAGGCGGCGTTCAGGTCCTGGGCCGTTCAGCGACCCGGACAGCGCGCGCTCGCGGTGCGGGCCAGGTCGACGTGGACCCGCCCGAAGAGAAGGAGTTCATGAGACATACGGTCAGGCTGACGATAGGTGGTACATCCAGTCAAGTACGTTCCGGGATATGGGAGCTGCCTCACCGTCATCGGCACGTCCGTCAGACCGCCTCTCCCAGCGCCGCGATGATGTCCGCCTTCCTGGGCTGTCCGGTGGCCCGGCGCACCACCCGGCCGTCCGCGTCGAGCACCAGCACGGTGGGCGTCCTGAGGATCTGCAGTTCGCGTACCAGGTCAAGGTGGGCCTCGGCGTCGATCTCGACGTGGGTGACCCCGGGGACCATGGCGGCGACCTCGCCCAGCACCCGCCGGGTGGCCCGGCAGGGGGCGCAGAAGGCGCTGGAGAACTGCACCAGCGTTGCCCGCCCGCCGAGTTCGCCGCCCAGTTCACCGAGGTCAGCCGCTCCGAGCCGCTTGCCGTCGTCCCGCCCGCGCACTCGTACCCTCCCGCTCCGCCGCTTGTGCAGCACTCCGTAGACGCTCGCCGCCGCGAGCACCGCCAGGCACATCACCAGTCCGGTCATCACCGCACCAGCATTCACGACGCTGCTCGCCACTGGGACCAGCGTTCACGAGACTGCAAAGATTCCCGGCTCCCGTATCGGCCTTCGGGGCGGAATCCTTGGTTCATGGACATCGACGCACGTGGGCCGCGTTTTGCGGCGGCGGTCACGACGGTCGTGCTGGCCGCCGCGCTGATCACCCGTAGCCCCTGGATCCTCGCCTGGCAGACCCTGGCGTTCGCGCTCGGCGCGGCCGGGGGCGTGAGCCGTTCGCCGTACGGCTGGGCGTTCCGGACGGTCGTACGACCGCGGCTCGCTGCCCCTGCGGAGTTCGAACCACCGGAACCCCCGCGGTTCGCCCAGGCGGTGGGACTGGTGTTCGCGGGACTCGGTCTGGTCGGTTTCGCGCTGGGTCCCGGCTGGCTGGGTCTCGCGGCGACCGGGATCGCGCTCGCCGCGGCCTTCCTGAACGCGGCGTTCGGGTACTGCCTTGGGTGCGAGATGTTCCTGCTCGTCCGCCGATTCGCGGTACGCGCGGAGTAAAGGAAGGTTAAAAATCCGAGGTGGATCATAGGCCGACGTGACGAGGATCTCGCCACTCCGGGGCACCAGGGCTGGCTCCCCGTCCGTTCTTCGGGCACGATCTGCGATACGCCGTAAACCTACGGCTGCGTAACTTCCCGCCGGGAGCCCCTTTCCCAGGCAGAGCAGAAAGGGTCCGCCCCGCCCATGGCAGAGTTGGTCTACCGTCCCGTCATCGGTTTCGCCAGGACGCTGTTCAAGGTCTGGGATCTCAAGATCGACTGCCAGGGGTCGGAGAACATCCCGCGCTCGGGCGGCGCCGTGCTGGTGAGCAATCACATCAGCTATCTGGACTTCGTCTTCGACGGTCTGGCGGCTCTCCCGCAGAAGCGCCTGGTGCGCTTCATGGCGAAGGAGTCGGTCTTCCGGCACCGGATCTCCGGTCCGCTGATGCGCGGGATGAAGCACATCCCGGTGGACCGCGAGCAGGGCGAGGCGGCCTACCAGCACGCGCTGAGCTCGCTCAAGTCCGGTGAGATCGTGGGGGTCTTCCCGGAGGCCACCATCTCCCAGTCCTTCACGCTGAAGAGCTTCAAGTCGGGCGCGGCGCGCCTGGCCCAGGAGGCCGGCGTCCCGCTGATCCCGATGGCCCTGTGGGGCACGCAGCGGCTGTGGACCAAGGGCCAGCCGCGCAACTTCAAGCGCAGCCACATCCCCGTCACCATCCGGGTGGGCGAGCCGGTCGATGCCCCGCGGGACCAGTACGCGGGCGCCATCACCCGCCGCCTGCGCGACTGCGTCCAGGACCTGCTGGACGCGGCCCAGCGCGCCTACCCCGCCCGCCCGAAGGACACGACCGACACCTGGTGGCTCCCGACCCATCTCGGCGGTACGGCGCCCACGCAGGAGCAGTTGAAGGCGGCCGAGGCGATCTGAGCCTCAGCCCGCCGACTCGGGTGCCCGCATCTCGATACGCGCCCCGGGGCTGAACTTCTCCAGCAGTTCGGCGAGTTCGGTCCCCGCCGACTCGACCTCGGCCACCGGCATCGGGGCGAGGCTCTCCAGGAGGAACACGGCCGAGGTCGTCCGCTCGGTCAGCCGGGTGCGGGGACCCTGGCGCCAGTTCCAGCGTCGGCAGGTGACGCCCGCTTCGTCGCACCACACGACCTCGCCGGCGTCCGGGTGCTCGACGGCCTCCTCGCCGCCCGCGACCGTCACGAAGTCCTCCTCGCCCGTGGCGCGCACGAGACGCATCCCGCCCTGGATGAGGTCGAGGTCCTCGCCGCCGACGGGGATCAGATGGGCGACGCTGACGGCGTTGTAGAGGTCCACGAGCAGGTTGATGCGGGGCAGCCCGCCGTCCGCGAGGGCCCGCTTGGCCAGCGCCTCGGCGGAGTTCCGGGTGCGGGACGGCTTGGAGCCGAACGCCGTGTAGGCCGCGCGCCAGGCCAGCATGTGCGGGTCCTCGTGCGGAGCGCGCCCGTCGAGGCGTACGGCGAGACGCCGTGCCGCGTCGTCGAGGAGGACCGAACTCGCCTCGGTGCTGGGCCCGTTGACCAGTCCATGGGCCTCGATCGCGAGGTGCGTGAAGCCGGGCGCGAGGGCGCGCACCTCGTCGGACACGGTGAGCGTGAGAGTCATCTGCCTTGCCTCAGAGTGCGGTGGGGAGCGTCTTCCACAGGTACGGGCAGTCGGGTGCCGCTTTCAGCACGCCGAGCACGACCGCATGAGGTTCAGCGTACAGGACCGGATAGTCCATCTCATTGGACTCCGGGTCGGGGACCCAGGCCAGCCGCTCACCGTCGAGGGAGAACCGGGCGTCGACGCCGGGCTTGTTGCCTCGCGGGTCCTGCCGATGCCAGGCCCCGTTGAAGCGGACGGCGACCAGTCCGTGCACGACGTGACCGGCTCCGTCGTCGTCCGCCAGTCGCTGGTAGCAAAGGGCCGTGGGGATGTCCTCGGCGCGCAGCAGGGCGGCGAGGGCATGGGCCTTGGCGTAGCAGATGCCGGTGCGCTGCTCCAGCACGTCCGAGGCCCGCCAGGTGACACGGGGATCGCCGACATCGGCGGAGTGCGGGATGGCGTCCCGTACGAATTCATACGCGGCCCGCGCATAGGCATACGAGTCCTCGACTCCCGCCGCCAGCCGGGCGACCATCTCCCGGACCACCGGATGGTGGTGGTCGATGGCCTCATCAGCGGACAAGTACGCGGACAGATCGGCGGTGTTCTGGATCAGCTCCATGGCCGCAGAGCATAGAAATGCGACCACCCGAGCGTCAATGACTTTTCAGTTGGCCGCATATCTATGCACAGCTGTTGTCTGCTGCTCAGCGCGCCATCTCCTCCTTGAGGGCCGCCACGAACGCGTCCACGTCCTCCTCGGTGGTGTCGAAGGCGCACATCCAGCGCACGTCTCCGGCGGCCTCGTCCCAGAAGTAGAACCGGAAGCGCTTCTGCAGGCGCAGGCTCACGTCGTGCGGGAGCCGCGCGAAGACGCCGTTGGCCTGCACCGGGTGGAGGATCTCGACGCCGTGCACCGCACGGACGCCCTCGGCGAGCCGCTGGGCCATCTCGTTGGCGTGCCGGGCGTTGCGCAGCCACAGGTCCTTGGCGAGCAGGGCCTCCAGCTGCACCGACACGAACCGCATCTTGGAGGCGAGCTGCATGGACAGCTTGCGCAGGTGCTTCATATGGCTGACGGCGTCCTGGTTGATCACCACGACCGCCTCGCCGAACACGGCACCGTTCTTGGTGCCGCCCAAGGAGAGGATGTCGACGCCGACGGCGTTGGTGAACGTGCGCATCGGGACGTTCAGGGAGGCCGCCGCGTTGGCTATCCGGGAGCCGTCCAGGTGCACCTTCATGCCGTGCTCATGGGCGTGTTCGCAGATCGCGCGGATCTCGTCGGGTGTGTAGAGGGTGCCCAGCTCGGTGCTCTGGGTGATCGAGACGACCTGCGGCATCGCACGGTGCTCGTCCTCCCAGCCGTACGCCTGCCGGTCGATGAGTTCCGGGGTGAGCTTGCCGTCGGGCGTGGGCACGGTGAGCAGCTTGAGCCCGCCCATGCGCTCGGGGGCGCCGCCCTCGTCGACGTTGATGTGCGCGCTCTCGGCGCAGATCACCGCACCCCAGCGGTCGGTGACCGCTTGGAGGGCGACGACGTTGGCGCCGGTGCCGTTGAAGACCGGGAAGGCCTCCGCGGTCGCGCCGAAGTGGCTGCGGACGATCCGCTGGAGGTTCTCGGTGTACTCGTCCTCGCCGTACGCCACCTGGTGGCCGCCGTTGGCGAGGGCCAGGGCGGCCAGTACCTCGGGGTGGGCTCCGGCGTAGTTGTCACTTGCGAAACCGCGGACCTCCGGGTCGTGGTGGCGACGCGCGTCGGTCTTCGGAGGGTTCACGGCTTCTCGGTCAGCCACAGACGGTTTCCGTTCACTTCGGCGGCGGACTTGCTCCAGACGCCCTCGACGGCCTCGGCCAGGTCCTTGACGTCCGTGAAGCCCGCGAACTTCGCGTTGGGTCGCTCGGCACGCATCGCGTCGTGCACCAACGCCTTCACCACCACGATCGTAGCCGCGGAGGTGGGACCCTCGGCGCCCTGGGAGATCCCGGCCTTGCGGAAGTAGTCGGCCATGGCAAGCGTCCATGCCTCGGCGGCGGCCTTGGCCGCGGCGTACGCGGCGTTGCCGGCGGTCGGCTTGGAAGCACCGGCGGCACTGATCAGAACGTACCGACCGCGGTCGCTGCGCTGCAGCGCCTCGTGGAAGGCGAGGGAGGTGTGCTGCACGGTCTTGACCAGCAGCAGCTCCAGGAAGTCCCAGTCGTCCAGGCTGGTCTTGGCGAAGGTCTCGCTGCCGCGCCAGCCGCCGACCAGGTGGACGAGACCGTCGACGCGACCGAAGTCCTTCTCGATGTGGGTGGCCCAGTCCCGGGTGGACTGCACGTCGAGCAGATCCACCGTGTCACCGATGACCGACGCGCCACCGGACGCGTAGCGAGCCGCGTCCACCGCCTCCGACAGCCGCTGCGGATCGTTGTCCGCCCCGACGACGGTCGCGCCGGCCTCGGCCAGTCGCAACAGCGTGGCCCGCCCGGCGGGTCCGCCCGCCCCGGCCACCGCGATCACCGCACCACTGAGAGACCCGTTGTGCGCCATGTGCTTCCCCTCTTGAGCAGTGTTCCGGAGACTGTCGCTCACGCGGCGACCGGCTCGGCGCTGTCCGCCGTGATCCCCTTGGTTGCGGCGATCACGTTCTTCAGTTTCTTGGACAGGGCCTCATAGAACATGCTCAGCGGAAACTCGTCCGGAAGCACGTCGTCCACGAGTTTGCGCGGCGGCAGGGTCAGGTCGAGGGCGTCCGGACCCTTGGCCCACTTGGAGCCGGGGTGCGGGGCGAGGTAGGTGGCGACCAGTTCGTAGCCGGCGAACCAGTGGACGAGCTTCGGGCGGTCGATGCCGTCACGGTAGAGCTTCTCGATCTCGGCGCACAGCTGGTTGGTGACCTGCGGGGCGCGCTCCCAGTCGATGGAGAGCTTGTTGTCGGTCCAGCGGACCACGTCGTGCTTGTGCAGGTAGGCGAAGAGCAGCTGGCCGCCGAGCCCGTCGTAGTTGCGGACGCGGTCGCCGGTGACCGGGAAGCGGAACATGCGGTCGAAGAGGACCGCGTACTGCACGTCACGGGCCTGCGGGACACCGTCGGCCGCCAGCTTCACGGCCTCCTTGAAGGCGGTGAGGTCACAGCGCAGCTCCTCCAGGCCGTACATCCAGAACGGCTGGCGCTGTTTGATCATGAACGGGTCGAACGGCAGGTCGCCGTGGCTGTGGGTGCGGTCGTGGACCATGTCCCACAGCACGAAGGCCTCCTCGCAGCGCTTCTGGTCGTGGACCATCGCCGCGATGTCCTCGGGAAGTTCGAGGCCGAGGAGGTCCACGGCCGCGTCGGTGACCCGGCGGAAGCGGGCGGCCTCGCGGTCACAGAAGATACCGCCCCAGGAGAATCGTTCCGGCGCCTGGCGTACGGCGATGGTCTCGGGGAAGAGGACGGCGGAGTTCGTGTCGTAGCCGGCCGTGAAGTCCTCGAACGTGATGCCGCAGAACAGCGGGTTGTCGTAGCGGGTGCGCTCCAGCTCGGCCAGCCAGTCGGGCCAGACCATGCGCAGCACGACCGCCTCCAGGTTGCGGTCCGGGTTGCCGTTCTGGGTGTACATCGGGAAGACGACCAGATGCTGGAGTCCGTCCGCGCGGCTCGCGGCGGGCTGGAAGGCCAGCAGCGAGTCGAGGAAGTCGGGCACCTGGAAGCCGCCGACGGCCCAGCGCCGCAGGTCGGTCACCAGGGCGCGGTGGTAGTCGGCGTCGTGCGGGAGCAGCGGGGCCAGCTCCTCGACGGCGGCGATCACCGCGTCGACGGCCCGCTCGGCGTCGGCACGTGCCGGGGCGCCCTCGGCATCGAAGTCGATCGACCCGTCCTTGGACTGCCATGGCCGGATTCGCTCCACGCCATCCTTGAGCACGGGCCATGCCGGGTGCTCCACCACCCTGGTCACGGAAGGAACCTGTTCCTCCGAACCCACCTGCACAAGAATTTCCGTCATGACCCATCCTTCACGGGAGAACCTCGCGTTAGGACACCGTATGCATACGGGCTTTCTCCCAGCAAGGGGGACCTCAGGAAATTATCCTGCGACCCCCTTCCTTCACCGCGTTTTTTCCCGTCTGAAACCGTGAGGGCGCTCACATTCACTGCGACCGGTGATGAAGTGTCAGCTCCGGGGCGGCGCATGGATCCGGCCGGTCAATACGCGGCGGGACGCGCCCACCCCCGGGTGACCGCCGACGGGGGCACGAGCCAGACACCGCGCGCCCGGCGCGCCGATCCTCGGTGTACGTACGGGTTCATCGCGACGGACGGCCATTAGGCTGCGCCCAGCCGCGTGGACAGCGACGTCCCGTCGTACGGTCCGCGCGCGTGCAGCCACCGCCGCCGTCGACGGAAGCGAGTTGAATCTTGAACTTCCTTACCATCGGTCACCGCGGAGTCATGGGCGTCGAGCCCGAGAACACCCTCCGTTCCTTCGTCGCCGCCCAGCAGGCCGGCCTCGACCTGATCGAACTCGATCTGCACCTCAGCAAGGACGGCGCCCTGGTCGTCATGCACGACGCGGAGGTGGACCGCACGACCGACGGCACCGGCCCGATCGCCGAGAAGACCCTGGAGGAGTTGCGCACCCTGGACGCGGGCCGCGGTGAGCGGGTGCCGGTGTTCGAGGAGGTCCTGGACGCGGTACGGACGCCGCTGCAGGCCGAGATCAAGGACGTGGCGGCGGCCCGCACGCTGGCCGGGCTGATGCAGCGGCGGGACCTGGTGTCCCGGGTGGAGGTGTCCTCGTTCCATGACGAGGCCGTCGCCGAGATCGGCCGGCTGGTGCCGGGGGTGCGCACCGCGCTGATCGCCAGCCGCTATGGCACAGACGTGGTGGAGCGGGCCCGGGAGGCGGGGGCGGCGACCCTCTGCCTCAACATCCGGCGGCTGACCCTGGAGGTCGTCGAGCACGCCCGCAAGGCGGACCTCAGGGTGATCGGGTGGGTGGTGAACACCCAGGACCACCTGCGGCTGGTGCGCGCCCTCCAGCTGGACGGCGCGACGACCGACTACCCGGAGATCAAGCGCACCGCCCGCTTCACCGCATGAGCCGTCAGCCCGGCGGTGTGTGTCACACCAGCGGCTTGACCAGCAGCTCGAACCGCAGGTCGGCGCGTTGCGGGATACCGAAGCGCTCGTCGCCGTACGGGAACGGGGTCATCTTTCCCGTACGGCGGTAGCCGCGTCGCTCGTACCAGGCGATCAGGTCGTCGCGCACGGAGATCACCGTCATGTGCATCTCCGTGGCGCCCCAGTCCTGCCGGGCCCGGCGCTCCGCCTCGGCGATGACGACCTTGCCGAGCCCGGCACCCTGGAGGTCGGGGCTGACCGCGAACATGCCGAAGTAGGCGTAGGTACCGCGGTGTTCCAGCTGGCAGCAGGCGACGACCCGGCCGTCCCGCTCGACGGTGAGCAGCTTCCCGTCCGGCGCCTTGATGACGTCGAGGACGCCCTCTGGGTCGGTCCGCTGTCCCTCCAGGATGTCCGCCTCGGTGGTCCAGCCGACCCGGCTGGCATCGCCCCGGTACGCCGCCTCGATCAGCGCGACCAGTACGTCCACGTCGGCGTCGGTGGCGTCGCGGAAGGTCAGTCCGGCTGCGGCGTTCTCCATGGGCGGGTTCTCCGATCTCGGGCAGGCTGAGCCGGGCACGACCCTATCGCCGCCGGTCGGACGCCGGTCGACCGGTGGTCCGGGGTGCGGGTTGCCGGCTCCGGGTGGCACTACGCTCCGGTCGCATGGTGCACGTACTGAGCAGTCGTACCCTTGTCCACCCCACCGACCCCGAGCGCTCCCGCGCCTTCTACGGCGAGCAGCTCGGCCTCCCCGTCCACCGCGAGTTCGGTACGGGCCCCGAGCGCGGCACGGTCTACTTCCTGGGCGGCGGTTTCCTGGAGGTCTCCGGGCGCACGGACGCTCCCGCTTCCCCCGCCGTGCAGCTGTGGCTGCAGGTCGCGGACGCCGGCGCGGCGCACGAGGAGCTGGTGGCGAAGGGCGTCGAGATCGTGCGTCCGCCGGTGAAGGAGCCGTGGGGTCTGGTCGAGATGTGGATCGCGGATCCGGACGGCATCAGGATCGTGCTGGTGGAGGTGCCGGCCGACCATCCGATGCGGTACCGGCCGGGGATCTGAGGACGCGGAAGCTCCGATGGCCGCTGTCAGTGGCGGGGTCTAGCGTTCGGAGGAGAGATCCCCCTGGAGGAGTGGCCATGGAGTTCGACAAGCCGGTGACGGGCGGGCCCTGCTGGACGGAGCTGGGGACCGACGACCTGGAGGGCGCCAAGCGGTTCTACGCGGAGTTGTTCGGCTGGCGTCCGGAGACGGATCCCCGGCAGGAGGCCGGCGGCTACACCGTGGCGCATCTCGGGGACGCGGCGGTCGCGGCCATCACCCCGCGGTACCAGGAGTCCCAACCGGTCGCGTGGAACGTGTCGTTCGCGGTGACGGACGCCGACGCGACCGCGCGGCTGGTGGAGGAGGCCGGCGGCACGGTGGTGGTCGGCCCGATGGACGTCTTCGACGTGGGCCGCTTCTCGGTCGCCCTCGACCCCACCGGCGCCGCCTTCCAGCTGTGGGAGGCGGGGGCCTTCCCGGGCGCCGGGCTGCTCAACGCACCGGGTGCGCTGGGCTGGGTGGAGCTGGCGACCCGGGACACCGCCCGGGCCAGGGGCTTCTACACCACGGTCTTCGGCTGGAGTGCCGAGGCCTCCGAGTGGTACACGGAGTTCGCCGTCGGCGGGCAGGAGTTCGGGGGGATGGCCGACATGGGCGACCGGTTCCCGCCCGAGGTGCCGCCGCACTGGCTGCCGTACTTCGCGGTCGAGGACGTGGACGCGACGGCCGAGGCGGCGGTCGCGGCGGGCGGTGCCGTGCGGACGGAGCCGATGACGGTGCCGGACGGCCCGCGTATCGCCGTACTGGCCGATCCGCGGGGCGCGGTGTTCGGCGTCTTCCGGGCGGACGAGAAGGGCTGAGCCGGGGATCACCGTACCGTCCACGGCCTCCCGCGGTCAGGCCCGCAGTGCGCCCATTCTGCCCTCCAGCCGCCCCAGCAACTCGGCGAGGAGACCGGCGAGTTCGCCCTGTCCGTCGGGAGCGAGGACGGACAGTACCGCCGTCTCGTAGGCGAGTTGCTCGGGCAGGATGCCGTCGACCAGGTCGCGGCCCGCGTCGGTGAGGCGGAGGTGGGCGACCCGCCGGTCCCGGGCGTCGCCGCGCCGCTCGACCAGGCCCCGCTCGGTCAGCTGCTTGAGGCGTTTGGTGACGGCGGCGCCGGAGGAGAAGGTCTCCTTGGCGAGCTCGCTCGGGGTCAGTTCGTGGCCGGTGCGGCGCAGCGCGCCGAGCAGGTCGAACTCGGGGCGGCTGAGGCCCGCCCGGCGCAGCGGGGCGTCCTCGGCCTGCTGGAGCAGGGCGGCGCAGCGGTTGATCCGGCCGATGACCTCCA
This sequence comes from Streptomyces sp. NPDC096040, assembly GCF_040303265.1. NCBI lineage: Bacteria > Bacillati > Actinomycetota > Actinomycetes > Kitasatosporales > Streptomycetaceae > Streptomyces > Streptomyces sp. NPDC096040. Next base: position 88,055 of record NZ_JBEOTA010000016.1, on the reverse strand, counting down.
TGGGCCCGGTGTCCAGTTCGGGATGGACGGCCTGCCACTGCCGCACGACGGCGGCGACCGTGTCGTCTCTGCCCGCGTCGCCGTCGGCCGCCGGTCGTCCGTTGGTCGCCGTCATGGCCGTACGTCCTCCGTGGTCCTCGTGCCGTCCCAGGAGTGCGGTCCCTGGCGTCGCACCGTCGCGGCGAGCGTACGGTGTCCGGACTGCTCGGCGAGCACGACCCGTTCCTGGGGCAGTGCGCGCTGCCACCACTCGCCGGACGCGGCGTCGGCCGTGGCGCGCAGTTCGGCGAGGGCGGCGGACAGGGTGCGTCGGGCCGTCTCCAGGGCACGCGGAGCCGGGTGCGGCTCGGCCAGCAGCCGGGCGGCCTCCTCCCTGGCCCGCTCCACGGCGGCCAGGGCGTTTTCGATGCGGTCGCCGGCCCGGCGGTTGGTGACCACGACGGCGGCGACGAAGCCGACGAGTGCGCCGACCAGGGTGTCCAGGACCCGTTCGGTGATCAGCCGGCCGGAGTCCTGGGTGCGGGCGAACTCGGTGATGAGCAGGGCCATCGGGGTGACACATACGCTGCCGAGCCAGTAGTTGCGGCCGATCAGCGCCTCTGCGCCGAAGTTGAAGAGGAGGCAGCCCAGCACCAGGACAGCCGGGTGCAGATGGGCGAGCGGCACTACGGCGGCGAAGACCAGGACGCCGAGAAGGTTGCCGACGACGCGCTGGACGCCCCGGCTCCAGGTGAGGGTGACGTTGGCCTGGTAGAGGGAGGCGGCGGTGACCAGCGCCCAGTAGGGGCGGCCGACGCCGAGGGCCAGTGAGGCGTATCCGGCGAGGGCGCAGCCGAGCGCGGTGCGGGCGGCCAGCGGGGCGAGCGGGCCGAGCCGGCGCCACAGCGGGCGGTGCGGTGCGGCGCGTTCGGCGTCGACGCCGAGGAGTTCGTCGTCGGCCCCGGCCACCCGTGGGACGCGTCCGGTGCCGCGCAGCTCCCGCGCCCAGCCGCGCAGCCGCTCGGGGTCGGCGTCGGCGGGGGCGGCAAGGGCGACCTCGGCGCGGACGACGAGGTGTTCGAGGGCGCGGCGGGTGCGGTCGGTGCGGGCGCCGGTGGCGAGTAGGGACTGCCAGGCGGCCTGTACGGCGGCGGCCGCGGCGGACCGGGCTCGGGCCTGGCCCTCCCCGGCGCCCCGGATGTCGGCGTAGGCGGCGGTGGCGTTCAGGGCCTGGGCGGTGGCCCGGCGCTCCGGGCCGTACGGGCGCAGCAGCCCGGGTGCCATGCCGACCAGCCAGGCCCAGGCACCCGCGAGCAGGGCCAGTCCGACATGGCCGGGGACCTGACCGAGGGTCTGCGGGGCGAACAGGGAGGCGGAGCTGATGAAGGTGAGGACCACGTTCCCGGGCGGCCCGACCCGGGTGGCATCGCACAGCACCTTCTGCGCGGCGGCCATCAGGGCGCCGACGGTGACCAGGGCGACCGCGTTCGTGGTGAGCGAGGCGGCGAGCAGGGCGACGGCCAGACCGCCGGTCATGCCGAGCACGACCCGGGCCAGGGTGCGGGCGCGGGCGGGGTAGGGACGGTTGTGGCCGTAGAGGGCGCACAGCGATCCGGCCATCGTGTACATCGCCAGGTCGAGGCGGCCGAGGGCCAGCAGAGTCAGGTTGGGCGGGGCGACCGCGGCGACCGCGCTGAGGGCGGGCTTGAACCAAATGTCGGAGGGCCGGCCGAGGCGCAACGCACCGGCGAGGGGCAGACGGCGGGTGGTCGGGGGCGCGGTGCTCATAGTCATCAATTTAGCATGTGTTTTACTCGTAAAGCAATTGGACGCACCGCCCGGTCCGCTGTCGGCCAGTCGGAAAAAGGTCCTCTCACCTGCTGTGCTCCGCCGAGTGCTCCCCGTGTACACCCTTGCGCTCGCGTGCGCGCCGTGCGGGCGGGGCATCGCATCCATCGACGCGTCGTCGAGCGGGGAGGTGCGCGTGCACGGACCGGCTTCGCCCGGCTGGCTGCTGGTCGCGCTGTGCGCGGCGACCGGGGCCTACTGTCTGCTGCGCCTGCGCAGCGGCGTCGAGGAACAGCGGCGCGCCGCGGGCGGCGAGGCGCTGATGGGGTTCGGCATGGCCGCGATGGCCGTGCCCGCGACCGTCTTCACCCCGCCGGCCTGGACATGGCCGCTGTACGCGGCGGTGTTCGGCGCGGCCGCCCTGCGTGCGCTGTGGAGCGCCCGCGCCGGCATGCACCATCTGCACCACCTGGTAGGGGCGACCGCGATGGTCTACATGGCCGTGGTCATGGCCGCCTCCCCCGGCGGCCACCACCACGGCGGCGCCGGAGTCCCGCCGGTGACCGGGCTGCTGCTCCTCTACTTCACCGGCTACGTCCTGCTGTCCGGTGCACGTCTGGTTCCGGTCGCGGTGGCGGCGTCCGGGACCGGGACGGCAGGATGGGCCGACCGACCCGAGCTGGCGCGGGCGTGCCGGCTGTCGATGGGGATCGGCATGGTGGCGATGCTACTGGCGCTGTGAGCGGATGACGGCACGCGCGGCGCACACGTTGCTTGCGTCACTTTGGCGCAATGGGCTGTACCCCTGAGCGCTTCCCCGCTCATAGGGTGCTGGCCATGATGGTCCCCGTGGCACTGCTGCTGCTCGCCACCCTGACGGCCGTGGCCGGTCCCCGGCTGCTCGCCCGGGCCGACTGGACGGACCGCGAGCCGGTGGTCGCCCTGTGGGTGTGGCAGTGCGTGGTGGCTGCCGTACTGCTGTGCTGTGCACTGTCGATGACACTGAGCGCGGCGGCGGCCTGGCAGGCGGCGCGGGGGCATCTGTTCGCTACCGCCCCGAGCGGGGTGGCTGACGCCTATCCGCTCGCCACGACCGGCCCTTGGGCGGCGACGACCGCGGTGACCCTCGCCTGCGCCGGGCTGTGGAGCGGGGCGATGCTGGTGCGCGAGGTCGTACGGGCCAGGGCCCGGCGCCGGCAGCGGCGGACCGAACTGCTGGTCCACGCGCCTCTGTTGCCCGGCGAGGAGAGGTCCGCCGACCGCCTCGTGGTCCTTGAGGGCGAGCGCCCCGACGCCTGGTGGCTGCCCGGCGCGGCACCCCGACTCGTCGTGACCACCGCCGCGTTGCGTCGGCTGAAGGGGCGTCAGCTGGACGCGGTCCTCGCCCATGAACAGGGGCACGCCCAGGCCCGGCACGACTGGCTGCTGCACTGCTCGGCCGCACTGGCCGGGGGATTTCCGCAGATTCCGGTGTTCGCCGCGTTCCGGGACGAGATGCACCGGCTGGTCGAACTGGCCGCCGACGACATGGCCTCCCGGCGCCACGGGCGCCTCACCACCGCGCTCGCCCTGGTCGAACTCAACGAGGACCGCGGCGTGTTCGGCCCTGGACCGGCCCCGCACGCCCATGTTCCGCAGCGCGTGCACCGGTTGCTCACCGCGCCGGACCGGCTCCCCGCCCGGCACCGGCTGCGGCTGACCGCGACCGCCGCGCTGGTCCCCGTGATCCCGGTCCTGGTGGCGCTCGTGCCGGGACTGCGCGCGCTCGGGTAAAGCCGTACCCGTCAGAGGAATTGCCCTTCGGGCAATGATTCGGCAAAGATCACGTCATGCGCCCCCCGTCCAGCGACCGTCCTGCTCCGCTTCTCGTGACCGCCGTCCTCGCGCTCTCCTCGGCGCTGCTGCTCGCCCTCGTCGCCGGCGAGTGGCCTCCCCTGGTCGCACTGGACGAGGACATCGCCGACACCGCCCACGGCTGGGCCGTCGCACACCACGGCACCACCCGTGTCCTGAGCATCCTGACGGACCGGGTCTGGGACCCGCTGGCCATGCGCCTGTTGTGCGCGGCTGTCGCGGTATGGCTGGTGTGGCGGCACTCGGCGTGGTGGACCGCCCTGTGGCTGGCCCTGACCTGCGCGCTCGGCACGGTCGCGCAGCAGACCCTGAAGGCCGCCGTCGGCCGCCCGCGCCCGGAGTGGCCCGACCCGGTCGACTCCGCCCGCTACGCCGCCTTCCCCTCCGGGCACACCATGACGGCCACCGTGGTCTGCGGCCTCCTGCTGTGGCTGCTGCACCGCTGCGGCACCGGCCGCGCACTGCGGCGTACGGCGCTGATCGCGGCCGGGGTGTCGGTCCTCGGCGTCGGCCTGACCCGGGTGTGGCTCGGCGTCCACTGGCCCTCGGACGTACTGGGCGGCTGGCTGCTCGGCGCCCTGGTGGTGGCGCTGGCGGTGGTGGCGTACGAGTGGGAGCGCGGCGGCGGGGGGCACCCTCACTAGCGGACGATCTCATTCAGAACCGGACGGCCGGCCACGGTGCCCACGATCACGTGGCGGCCTCGGGAGACTCCAGCAGCGCCACCGAAGTAGGGGTCTTTGTCCAGCATTTCCAGACGGTCCCCGCTCGGATACTCGGGGACGGCCGCCGCCGGAGCGGTGGTCGGCACAGCGGCGTCTGCACAGCAGGCGCAGGCCGCGGACACCACGGCCACTCAGTTCAGCGAGCGGACCCTCTTCAGCGGGTCCGCCAACCTCGGCAACGGCGAATCCCACCTGGAGATCAAGTTCAGCGGCAGCACGGCCGAAGCGCCGTCGGCGAACCAGATCAGCCCCTGGAGATCGACGATCTGCTCAATGACTTCGCCGCCACGCGAGGCCGGCCGCCGATCACGTTCCGGGGCACACCGCCGCCGGCCCAGCTGAACTGACATCCCACGACGGCAGCCGTACGCGGACAGACTCCCGGGTAAGGTCCAGCGCATGGCTGCCGTGCTCTTCGACTTCTCCGGGACCCTCTTCCGTATCGAGTCCACCGAATCCTGGCTGCGGGCCGTGCTCGCCGACTCCGAGGCGAAGCTCGCCGAGGCGGAACTGGCGGCGGCCGCGCGGGCGCTGGAGGTGGCCGGGGCCCAGCCCGGCGGGGTGAACCCGGTGGAACTGCCCGAGGACCTGGCCGGCGTGTGGGCGGTGCGCGACGAGAGCGCGGAGCTGCACCGGGCCGCCTACACCGGGCTGTCCCGCCGGGTGCCGCTGCCTCACCCGGCGCTGCACGACGCGCTGTACGAGCGGCACATGGCCCCCGCCGCCTGGACGCCGTACCCGGACGCCGCCGAGGTGCTGCGAACGCTGCGCGCGCAGGGCATCGGGGTCGGTGTGATCAGCAACATCGGCTGGGATCTGCGCCCGGTGTTCCGCACCCACGGGCTCGACGCGTATGTGGACGCGTACGTCCTGTCGTACGAACACGGCGTGCAGAAGCCGGATCCGCGGCTCTTCACGGTCGCCCTGGAGGCGCTCGGGGCCGCGCCCGCCGAAACGCTGATGGTCGGGGACAGCAGGCCCGCCGACGGCGGGGCGGCGGCGCTGGGCTGCCGGGTGCACTTCGTGGACCATCTGCCGGTGACCGAACGGCCCGACGCGCTGCTGCCGGTGCTCGACCTGGTGGGCGTGGCCCGCCGACCGGCCACGCCCACGCAGGCCTGACCTGCTGCGCCGTCCGCCCGAGACGCTCCCCCGTGTCGCCCCGGACGGACGGCAGCCCTGAACAGGCCCCGCGCAAGGCGGTGCCCGCTGCGTCGATTATAGTTGGCTGGCAGCCAGTCAACGCAGGAGTTCCAGCATGTCCCCTCGCAGCGCCTCGGTCAATGAAGAGTTGCGGAGGCGTTCCCGGGAGCGGCTTCTGCAGGCCGCGGTCGAGCTGGTCGACGAGCACGGTTTCGAGGCCACCACGCTGGGTGCCATCGCCGACCGGGCCGGGTCGGCACGCGGACTGGTGTCGTACTACTTCCCCGGCAAGCGCCAGCTGGTCCAGTCCGCGGTGCACCGGCTGATGCACCGCACGCTGGAGGAGGGCCTGGAGCGCGAGCCGCGCACGGAGGACGGCCGGGAGCGGCTGGCCCGGGCCATCGACGCGATCCTGGGTCTCGCACGCGACCGGCCGGTGCTGATGCGCCAGCACATGGCGGGCCTGCTCCAGGCGGAGGGCTTCGTGCAGTGCCCGGAGCAGCGCCGGCTGTCGGAGCTGCTGGGCGACACCGTCGCCCGCTACGGCTCGCAGAACGTGACGGCCGACTACCCGATGCTGCGCGCCCTGCTGATGGGGGCGGTGTACGCGGCACTGGTGCCCGGGGTACCGATGCCGGTCCCGGTGCTGCGGGCGGAGCTGTTCGAGCGCTACGGGCTCGACTGGGAGCTGGGCGTCCCCCCGGAGTCCCCTGAGTCCGCGGCCGCGGCCGCGGCCGGGCAGCAGGACCTGTCCCGGTTCTTCGCGACGGAGGACCGGACCGAGGCCGGGCCGTCGTAGTCAGCGGCGTGCGTGACGGGGTGTCAGAAAGCCCGCGTCGCGCGCCTGCGCGATGAGCCGCAGCGATCGCCGGCGGCTGTGCCCGGTCGCCCACATGACGGCGAGGACGGGGTCGATGCCCTTCTCCTGCGCGGCCCGGTAGTTCTGGGCGACCAGCCACCGCCCCTCGATGCCCCGCGGCCAGGCGGCCCGGGCGCGCCGCGGTCCGACGGCCTCCGCACCCTCCGCGCCTTCGGCGCACTCGGCGCCCTCCGTGCCCTCGGCGTCGTCTTCGGGATCCTCCCCGGCGGGCTCCTCGTCCGCGTACGACTCCATCCCGCACGCCCTGAACAGCGGCTCCTCGATCCAGTCGGCGAGCGCCGTCAGATCGGCCAGGGACAGCGCGGGCCGCGCCTTGACGTCCTCGATCGACACCCGCCCCTCGGCCACCACGGCGAGCGCGTCGACCTGCGCGCCGTCCCCGAAGGAGAGGCTGACCTGGAACCACGACGTGGCCCCGGTGTGCTCCTGCACCTCCCAGGCCGGCGTCACGGACACCGTGCCGTCCTCCGCACGCCGATCAGAAAGATTAAGAAAGGATGCTTCTAGCACACACGCAACGTAACCGCATGATCACACTCCCTGCGAAGGGACACGCGTCCGCTTCACCCCAGCGGCCCCTGTCGAGGCGGCCATGCCGGTGGGATGCTGGAGCCACCAGCCCCTCGGGCAAGGAGTCCCCCCGTGTTGCGTGTCGCCGTCGTCGGCTCCGGGCCGAGCGGGTGCTACACCGCCCAGAGCCTCGTCCAGCTCGACCCCACAGTGGTCGTGGACGTCCTGGACCGGCTGCCGTGCCCGTACGGACTGGTGCGGTACGGAGTCGCCCCGGACCACGAGAAGATCAAGTCGCTGCAGGGCAATCTGCGCACGGTCCTCGAACACGAGCGGGTGCGGTTCCTCGGCGGGGTCCGGATCGGCGGCGGTCCCGGCGAGCTCCCGGTGGAGCGACTGCGCGAGCTGTACCACGCGGTGGTGTACTGCGTGGGCGCCGCCGGCGACCGGCGGCTCGGCATCCCGGGCGAGGAGCTGCCGGGCAGCTGGTCGGCGACCGAGTTCGTGTCCTGGTACAGCGCCCATCCGGACGCGATCGACACCGGTTTCGTGCGCGACGCCCGCTCGGCGGTGGTCATCGGCGTCGGCAACGTCGCGGTGGACGTGGCCCGGATGCTGGCCCGGGGCGTGGCCGAGCTGAGCCCGACCGACATGCCGCAGGCGGCGCTGACCGCGCTGGCGGCGAGCCGGATAAGAGCGGTCCACGTGGTGGGCCGGCGCGGCCCTTCCCAGGCCCGCTTCACCACCAAGGAACTGCGGGAGCTGGGCGCCCTGCCGGACACCGAGGTCCGCGTCGATCCGGCCGAGTTGGCACTCGACCCGGCCTACGCCGACCCGTCCGCGCTGCCCGCCGCCCAGCGCCGCAACGTGGAGGTGCTGCGTGGCTGGAGCGAGGCCGGCGCCCGTGGCGCGGAGCGCGCCATCTGGCTGCGGTTCTTCCTGCGCCCGGTCGAACTGCTCGCGGACGGAGGGCGGGTGGGCGCGGTGCGCTTCGAGCGGACGGAGCCGGACGAGCGCGGCGGGGTGCGGGGCACCGGCCGGTACGAGACCCTCGACGCCCAGCTGGTACTGCGTTCGGTGGGCTATCGCGGAGTACCGCTGGCCGGCCTCCCGTTCGACCCTGGGACCGGCACCGTGCCCCACGCGGCCGGCCGTGTCCTGCACGGTCCGGCCCAGGTGCCGGGCGACTACGTGGCCGGCTGGATCAAACGCGGCCCGACCGGCGTCATCGGCACCAACCGTCCCGACGCCAAGGAGACGGTGACGTCCCTCCTGGCGGACGCGCCCATGCTGCTGGGCAGGGAGGTGCCGGACGACCCGGTCACCGCGCTGCGCTCGCTGGGCGTCCAGCCGGTCGAGTGGTCGGGCTGGCAGGCGATCGAGCGGGCCGAGGCGGCGCTCGGCGCCCGGCTGGGCCGCAGTGTGGTCAAGCTGGCCGACTGGGACGCCCTGCTGACGGCGGCGCGATCAGGGTCGTAGCGGAGTCGACCGCGACCAGGTGGGCAGGACACGTAGCGGCAACACCGCGGAAATCAACAAACTGTTCAATCCGCTTACGGTCTCGTCCTGACCGGATGTCGTCCCCCGCCGCCGCTCTGGAGTTCCCGTGTCCACGACCACCGCCCCCGTCCCCGTCCATCCCGTCGACGAGGTCCCTCCCGTGCGGCAGCTGGCCGCCTTCGGCCTGCAGCACGTGCTCGCGATGTACGCGGGTGCCGTCGCCGTCCCGCTGATCGTGGGCGGCGCGATGAAGCTGTCGCCCGCCGATCTGACGTATCTGATCACCGCCGACCTGTTGGTGTGCGGGATCGCGACGCTCATCCAGTGCGTCGGCTTCTGGCGCTTCGGTGTCCGACTGCCGATCATGCAGGGTTGCACGTTCGCGGCGGTGTCGCCGATGGTCCTCATCGGTACGACGGGCGGCGGACTGCCCGCGATCTACGGCTCGGTGATCGTCGCGGGTCTGGCGATCATGCTCCTGGCCCCGGTCTTCGGAAAGCTGCTGCGCCTCTTCCCGCCGCTGGTCACCGGCACGGTGATCTTGATCATCGGGGTCTCGCTGCTGCCGGTCGCGGGCAACTGGGCGGCGGGCGGCGCAGGTACGAAGGACTTCGGGGAGCCGAAGAACCTGGCGCTCGCGGCCTTCGTGCTGGCGGTGGTGATAGGCGTGCAGCGGTTCGCCCCGGCCTACCTCGCCCGGATCGCGGTCCTGATCGGCATCGCGGTCGGCCTGGCCGTGGCGGTCCCCTTCGGGTTCACGGACTTCGGCGGGGTCGGCGACGCCGACTGGCTGGGCATCAGCACGCCGTTCCACTTCGGCGCGCCGACGTTCAAAGCGTCCGCGATCGTCTCCATGCTGGTGGTGGCCCTGGTCACCATGACGGAGACGACCGGTGACCTGATCGCGGTCGGCGAGATGACCGGCCGCAAGGTCGAGCCGGGCTCCCTCTCCGACGGTCTGCGCGCCGACGGCCTCTCGACCGTCCTGGGCGGTGTCTTCAACACGTTCCCGTACACGGCGTACGCGCAGAACGTGGGCCTGGTCGGCATGACCCGGGTGCGCAGCCGCTGGGTGGTCGCGGCGGCCGGCGGCATCCTGGTGCTGCTCGGCCTGCTGCCCAAGCTGGGCGCGGTGGTCGCGGCGATACCGGCGCCGGTGCTCGGCGGCGCTGGCCTGGTGATGTTCGGAACGGTCGCGGCGAGCGGCCTGCGTACCCTCGCGACCGTCGACTTCAAGGGCAACAACAACCTGACGGTGGTGGCCGTCTCGGTGGCGGTCGGGGTGCTTCCGGTGGGTGTGCCGACGGTCTACGAGAAGTTCCCCGACTGGTTCCAGACGGTGATGAACAGCGGTATCAGCGCGGGCTGTCTGACGGCGATCGTCCTGAACCTGCTCTTCAACCACCTTCCGGCGAAGGCGGGTCCGGCCCCGGAGAGCGTGCCGACCGGAGCCGAGCCCGCCTGATCACCTCTGGCCGAAGAGCCTCGTCGGCACCGCCCCGGCGGCCAGCGCCCCGTACCCGGCCGGGTTGAGGTGCAGCCAGTCCCCCACCTGGAGGTCGGCCCGCAGTCGGCTCGGATCGGCCGGATCCCGTACCACCCGGTCGAAGTCGATCACGGCGTCGAAGTGACCGCGGATCCAGGCGGTGCTCGCGCGGTTGATCGCGCGACCGGGCGGCCTGGTCCGGCCGGCCCTGGAGCTGATCCGGCGCACCGAGAGCGCCGACGTCCCGGCCGTCATCACGCGTCTGGACAACGCCATGGAACAGGCCGCCCCCGGCAGGGGACGGGGTGAGGCCGGGCGGGGTGTGCAGAGAGGTCAGTGGCGGATGGTCGCCTGGGCGGGCACCGGGGGCTGGTCCGGCCAGGCGAGCGCGTACCGGGGATCGCCGCCGCGGCTCAGCCGTACGAAGCGCAGGAGTTCACGGACGATGCCCGCGTTGCCCATCGCCCAGCCGGTGCGCGGTTCGAGGTCGCTCGGGGTGGCCCGGTGTTCGACGTTGGACCAGCGAGCGCCGTGCTGATCCCGGATCGCTCGGGCGGCGAGGTCCGCGACGAGGACGTGGGCGAAGTCGTACGGGTCCTGCTGTTCGGCGATCCGGTCCGAGGCCAGTGCGAGGACGCCCGCGGTGCCACAGCAGCGGCCGTTGTTGTCCCAGAAGCCGGGGCGCAGCCGCTGGGGCAGGCCGGAGTGGGTGACCGTGTGCCAGCAGCGGTCGGCGAGGGCGGTCCAGACGGGGTCCGCGGTGACGTCCCGCAGCGTCCGGAAGGCCTGGGCGTCGCCGGCCGGCCCGTGGCACCAGCCGTAGCTGATGGGCTCGATCACAGCGGAGCGGTACGGAGGGGTGGAGTGCCGCACCAGGAAGCCCTCCGGCCCGGCTTCGTCACGCGCCACGACGTCCGCGGCACCGGCCAGCGCCAGCTCGAGCAGGTCCGCACGTCCGGTGGCCCCGCCGACCCGCGCCAGCGCCAGGACGATACCGAGCGTGCCGTGCGAAACGTGATGCAGCCGGGAGTCGACACCCGTGCGATGGGCCCACTGGACGCCCGCCGGGGTCTGCTCCGCCGTCCGCAGATACGGCTCCATGGCGAGGACGGCCAGTTCGGGGTCGCCGGCCGCGAGTGCCCCGAGGCCGATCCCCGCGTTTCCGCCCATCAGCTCGAACAGTTCGCCCCAGCGGGTGCCGTCGAAGTGTGACCGCACGACCGCCAACGCATGGTCGGCGGCGACGCCTGCGCCCGTGTCGCCGAGTTCTTCGTGCAGGGCCCGCAGGACGAGCGCCATTCCGGTACGACCGAAGTAGAGGGAGTCGTGGTCGACGCCGTCGACGGCGTCCGCGATGCCGCGGGCCGCGCGGAGGGCGGTGTCGGCGTAGGAGTCGTCGCCGAAGTGCCGCCACGCCTCCAGGAGTACGAGGACGGCCCCGGGCGTACCGCCGTAGAACATGGGGTCGAGTTCGTCGTCGGAGCGCCGGGTCGTCCAGGCGAGCCCTCCTCCGGAGGTCTCTCGCGCGGACTCGGCCAGCCACCGCAGCCCGTCCACCGCGAGTCCCTCGACCTCGTCGACCGCCACAACCGTGGCCTGTGGTGCCGTCATGGGCCCACTCTCGCATGATCTTCCGGACCCGCCCAGGGGGCGAAGGCACTCCCGCCGCCATCTCCGCGGCCAACTCCGCCGCCGCACACCGGATCGGCCCGAGGGTTGTACGGCGGTTTGGAGCCCTGCCCGGTCCCGAAGCTCTTCACTGGCTGAGGTGGCCGCGTTGGCTGAGGTGGCGTGTTCCGGTGACGTCAGTCGGCCGGGTCCCCTCTCGGCTCCCCCAGTTCCGTCCGGTAGGCCGCGTAAGCGGTGCGCAGTTCGTCGCCCGGCCAGTCGGGGGGCAGGAGTTCCGGCGGCAGGACAGGGTCCCTCAGCAAGTGGCGTACGGCCGCCGCGAAGACCGTGAAGCGGTCGGGTGGGCGGTGGGATTCGGCCGCGTGGGTCAGGAGGGTGCGGGCGGTGGTGGCCCAGGTGGTCAGCGGCCAGAGTCCGGACGCCAGTTCCCGGGCGGGACGGGACGGACGGGCCGTGCAGGGCTCGGCGATCGCCAGCACGTCACCGGGGAGGGGCCTGACCAGGTTCGCCGGGCGGAGCCAGACGCCCTCGCGGAGTTCTGCCAGGCGGAGGGAGGTCAAACGGGTGCGCAGGTCAGCTCGTTCGGCGGGGCCACGGCCCGTGGCCGTGATGATCAGCATCTCCCAGTCGCCGTGCCACGCGCGCGTGCGGGGCCGTACCGCCTCGTCCTGGCGGCGCTGGCGGGCAAGGAGCCGGTCGCTGAGGCCGTAGACGGCGTCGTCGGTGCGACGCAGGTCACCGGCCGCCGTCATACGGCTGAGCGCGGCCCGGAGTGCGGAGCCGCCGACGCCGAACGGCTCCACGAGGCGGATCAGATCCTTCACCGGCAGCTGTGGCGGATGCGTACCCAGCAGCAGGCTCAGCACGACCGACCGGGCGGACATCGGCCGCAGGTCGACGCCGGCGGGCTCGGCGGACACGTTCATGCGCATGGTCACGTACTGTACGTGCGGCTCATTATTGCATCATTGCTACAGCCGTAGTGAGAGTGCAACATGGAGGCATGGACTCGACCGCCGCGTTTCCGCAGCAGCAGTACGCCACTCACGACGTCACCAATCAGGCGCCGCCGCTCGCCCCGTACGACGCCTCCGACGACCGGGCCCTCCTTGAGGGACTGCGCCGGGAGGGCGCCGAGTGGGCCGAGGAGGGGATCCGGCGGCTCGGGGTGCGGGCCGGGAGCGCGGAGGCCCAGGAGTGGGGCGAGCTGGCCAACCGGCACGAGCCGGAGCTGCGCAGCCACGACCGGTACGGCAACCGGATCGACGAGGTCGACTTCCACCCCAGCTGGCATCAGCTGATGCGGACGGCCGTGGCCGAGGGGCTGGCGGGGGCCGCCTGGGCGGACGACCGGCCCGGAGCCCACGTGGCGCGGTCGGCCGGCGGGCTGGTGTGGGGGCACACCGAATCCGGCCACGGTTGTCCCACCTCGATGACCTATGCGGCCGTCCCCGCGCTGCGCGCCACCCCGGAACTGGCCAAGGTGTACGAACCGCTGCTGACCAGCCGGGAGTACGACCCGGAGCTGCGCGTGCCGACCGAGAAGCCGGGGCTGCTCGCCGGGATGGGGATGACCGAGAAGCAGGGCGGCTCGGACGTACGGACGAACACGACGGCCGCCACGCCCACCGCCGAGCCGGGCGTCTACACCCTGCGCGGGCACAAGTGGTTCACGTCGGCGCCCATGTGCGACGTCTTCCTTGTGCTGGCGCAGGCCCCGGGCGGGCTGTCCTGCTTCCTCGTCCCGCGCGTGCTGCCGGACGGCAGCCGCAACACGTTCCGCGTCCAGCGGCTCAAGGACAAACTCGGCAACCGGTCGAACGCGTCTTCCGAGCCGGAGTTCGACGGAACCGTGGCATGGCTCGTCGGGCCCGAGGGGCGGGGTGTGAAGACCATCATCGAGATGGTCAACTGCACCCGGCTGGACTGTGTGATGAACTCGGCGACCCTGATGCGCAAGACACTCGTCGAGGCCGGTCATCATGTGCGGCACCGCAGCGCGTTCGGCGCGCGGCTCGTCGACCAGCCGCTGATGCGCAACGTTCTCGCCGACCTGGCTCTGGAGTCGGAGGCCGCGACCACCCTCACGCTGCGGCTGGCCGGAGCCGCCGACCGCGCGGTGCGCGGGGACGAACAGGAGCGGGCCTTCCGCCGGATCGCGACCGCCGTCGGCAAGTACTGGGTCACCAAGCGCGGCCCGGCGTTCACGGCCGAGGCCCTGGAGTGCCTGGGCGGCAACGGCTACGTAGAGGACTCCGGTATGCCCCGCCACTACCGCGAGGCGCCCCTGCTGTCGATCTGGGAGGGCTCCGGGAACGTCAACGCGCTCGACGTGCTGCGGGCCCTCACCCGCGAAGCCGGTGCCGCCGACGCCCTGTTCGGGGAACTCGCCCACGCGCGCGGGGCGGACGCGCGGCTGGACGCCACCGTGAGCCGGCTGAAGACCGAATGGGCGGAAACCGATCAGGTGGGCGCCCGCCGGCTGGTCGAGCGGATGGCGCTCGCCCTCCAGGCCTCCCTGCTGGTCCGGTACTCCCCCGCCGCCGTCGCGGACGCCTTCTGCGCGACCCGGCTCGACGGCGACTGGGGCCACGCGTTCGGCACGCTGCCCGCCGGGGCCGGGCTGGACGCGATCCTGGAGCGGGCGCTGCCTGACGGGAACTGATCCCTCCGCGGGGTGTCATTGGCCGGTGAGCGTCGACGGATCGCACACAGTCGTCGTCCGATTCCGCATCGTTGTCAGTGCCGTGGTGCAGACTCCTGATCAGGTGGTACTCGCCTGGGGAGGACAACGTGTTCACGGGGATCGACGAGGTCGACTGGGCCTCGCTGCGGCACGCGTACGGCAGCGCGGAGGACGTGCCCGGTCTGCTGCGCGGACTGGCCTCGGCGGACGCGGCCGAACGGGAGGCCGCGCTCGACGGGATGTACGGCTCGGTGCACCACCAGGGGTACGTGTACGACTCGACGCTCGCCTGCGTCCCGTTCCTCTTCGCGCTCGCTTCCCGCGCGGAGGTGCGGGACCGGGGCGCCATAGTCGAACTGCTGGTCAGCATCGGGGCGGAGAGCGCCGGTCCGCCCGCTCAGGCCGCCGTGCGCGCGGGTGCGGAGGCCTTTGTGCCGCTGGCCGACGACCCGTGCCCCGGGGTGCGGCGGGCGGCCGCGGGGGCGCTGGTCCGGTTCCTCGACGCACCCGCCCGGGTGCTGGAGTTGCTGCGCCGGCGGATCACGGTGGAGCGCGACGAGCAGGTGCTGCCGACCCTGGCCGCGGCTCTCGGCCTGTTCGTACGGCGCCATCCCGCCCACGCGGCCGGGGCGGTGGAACTGCTGGCCGCGCAGAGCGAACCACCGCACTCCCCGGGGATGCGGCTCGCCGCGCTCGGCCAGTTGGCGCTGGGCGCGCCGGAGCGGCTGCCCGCCGATGTGGTGCCGACGGCGGTCCGGCTGCTCAGGGAGCGGTCCGAGCAGCGCGCGACGGGTCAGGACCGGGTGGACCCGGACACGCTCGTCGGCCGGATACGGCGGCTGCGGCCGTCGGACGAAGAGGGTTCGTATCTGCTGCGCACCCTCCACCGGGCGCTGGACGGCCGGGTGGCCGACCGGATCGCCCTGCTCGTGGGCCAGTTGAGCAGTCCGGACGCGATGGACCGGTGCAACGCGGTGC
This sequence comes from Streptomyces sp. NPDC096040, assembly GCF_040303265.1. Classification (NCBI taxonomy): domain Bacteria; kingdom Bacillati; phylum Actinomycetota; class Actinomycetes; order Kitasatosporales; family Streptomycetaceae; genus Streptomyces; species Streptomyces sp. NPDC096040. The sequence goes on along the minus strand of NZ_JBEOTA010000016.1, from coordinate 72,897 downwards.
GGATGTCGGCCGGGCTGTTCCGTGAGTGGCGGGCGGACTTCAGCGCGCCCGTCTCGTTGATCGGCTCCCAACTGGGCTGCCAGGAGGACCAGTTGCGCGATGCGGCCGGCTCGGTGCTCGCGAAACTGTTCGGGCTGGCCGCGCCCGCCGCCGACGAGCTGTACGCGCTGGTGATCACACGGCCCGACCTGTGGGTGCATACCTGGGAGCGCGGCAGACCCTCGCTGGGCGGGCCGCTCAAGGGACTGGCCAGAAGCGGGGACCGGCGCGCGGTCCCAGTCCTGGCGCAGTTACTGGCGGGCCCGGTGGTTCCCGCCGGTCTGGGCTCCGAGGTGGTGCATCTGGGCCCGGCGGCGACTCCGCTCGCCCCCGCGCTGCGGCACCGGCTCGGCCAGGTCCCGCTGGACTCGCCCGAGGCCGCCGAGCTGGCCGCTCCACTGCTGGCGGCGCTCACCGCACTCAAGGACCCGGCGGCGGTGCCGGAAGTGCTGCGGCTGCTGCGCGGCGCACCGGACGGGCTCGGGACCCGGGAGGCCCTCGTCGGGCAGACGGTACGGGCGCTCGACGCCCTGGGCACGGCCTCCCGGGCGGCGGCGCCGGTGCTGCGCGGGCTCCTCGACACCCGGCACGCGGCCCTGGCGGCGGGGGCCCTGTGGTCGGCGGAAGGCGACGCGGACGCCGTACTCCCCGCGCTGCTGCGGGAGTTGACACACAGTCGCAGCCGCAGTACCCGTACGGCGGCCGAGCAGCTGGGGCGGCTCGGCAACGCCGCACGGGACGCGCTGCCCGCGCTGCGCGCCCTGGCCGGATCCGGCCGAGTGCGGGAACGGACCGCGGCGGCGCAGGCGCTGTGGCGGATCGACGGGGACGCGGATCCCGTACTGCCGGTGTTCCGGGCCGCCTGGTCGGAGAATCCGTACGCCCGCGGCGCGATCGCCGAGTGCCTGGCCGCGATGGGCCCGGCGGGCGCACCGCTGCACGACCTGGTGACGGCCGAACTCGCCACCGCCCGACGGCACACGGCACGGCCGGGCGGGTACGGCAGCCACGACATCGCCCAGGACGAGCGGCTGCTCGCCAACTGCCGTACGGCGCTGGCGAGTCACTGACCTCGGAGCCCCCGGAGCGGACTGGGAGCTCCGCGGCTCGATCATGTGAGTAAAGCTCCTCACCCCAACCACATGATCACCACCTCCGGGACATCGCGCCAACCGCTGCCGGTTACTCACCTGGACGGTGTGACCGGGGACCACATGCCGAGCCACTGCTCGGCGCCCCAGGCCTCGAACCGCTCTACCTCGGTGAACCCCAGCTTCGCCGCGAGACGCATCGAGCCGACGTTGGCGGTCTGGGTGGTGAGCACCACCGGCTCGTCGGGAAGCGCGCCGGCGAGCCAGCCGAGTGCCGCCGCGCACGCCTCGGCGGCGTACCCGAATCCCCACGCCCTCGGCAGGAACAGGTAGCCGAGATCGGCCTTCCCTGCGGCAGCCGGGCGACGGTGCCCCGTTGCTCTTCTGAGCAGGATGTGGCCGATCATCGACCCGTCGAGATCAACGACGAAGCTCCCGGGCCACCGCTCGGGCACCCCGGGCATCTCACGCTCAAGTTCGTCACGCGGCCGGGGGCCGCCGAGGTAGGTGTGCACCTCTGGCGAGGCGAGCAGCTCGATGAACACCGCTCGGTCCCGGGTCTCGGGCTCACGGAGCACGAGCCTCTCGGTCCTGATCGGCTCAGGCGGCCAGGCCACGGGTCCCAGATCTTCCATCCGCCCACGCTAACAGCGTGGTCGAAGCAGTGGCGGAGCGTCAGACGCAAGGCGGAAAGGAGGCGTGGACATCAGCCACTACCGCGGTGGGGGCGCCCCCGGCCCAGGGCTGGGGGCATCTGCGAGTGACGACAACGCGGCTGGGGGTGGTCCCTCCGAGGGAGTGCGTGCCCCAAGGCCCGCTGCGCCGGCATGATCTGCCGGACGCCCCCCCCGACGCCTCAGCCTGTCGTCCGGCCCCATTGCGGCCCGAGCCGCGACCACTCCGCGTCCCAGCGGTCCATCCGCCGCCGCTCCAGCCGGCCGCGCAGGACGAGCCCGGCCACGAAGGGGACGGCGGCCGCGCTCAGCCCGACCAGACCGCCGATCAGCGCGGAGCGGAAGTGGGCCTCGGACGCGGTGACGGGCCGGGTGACGAGATGGCCCTGGGGGTCCGACCAGACGGTGACCGGGGTGCCGACCTTGCTGCCGGCCGCGACCCGGACCTGGCCGGTGTGCGCGGAGCCGTCGGGGACGGTCCAGCCCACCCTCGCCCAGACCCGTTCGCCGCCGGAGGCCTCGGACTTCGGCCCGGACCCTCCTGGGGCCCTGTCCATGACATGGGCCACGACCGGGTGCCATTCCACGCGCTCGCGGGCCAGGCTGTCCTCGACCGACCGGGCCGCCGCGAGCCCGCCGAGCACCCCGGCCAGGACGGTGAACAGCCAGGCGCCGAGCAGCACCCAGGCCTCCAGCGTGTCGGCGCGACGCTTCAGCGGATTGCGCCGCCAGCGCCACAACCAGACCTTCGGACCACGGAACGCCTTCAAAGGCATCCTCCTCACGCGCGCACGGACAGCCCGGACCGCCCTCCCATACGGGAGAGGCCGCCCCGTTGCTCACGGCGAACCTCCTACTCGACGGTCGCACGACTGACCCCGCTCGCGCAGGCGTCTTCCGGAACGAGTGCCGTCACCCTGTTCGACCGGGCCGACACGACGGCTCCCACCTGCGAAGACGGACGGTCCAAAGGTCGTTGTCAGTGGTGGGGTGCAGACTGGCCGATATCTGAGGGCCGGTGTGACAAAGACGTAATGGAGGTGATGGGCATGACCGAGGTACTGCTCGCTGTGGGGACCCGCAAGGGCCTGTTCCTGGGGCGGCGGCGAGGTGGCACCTGGGACTTCGACGAGAGTCCCTACTTCAACGCACAGGCGATCTATTCGGTCGCCATCGACACCCGGGGCGAGCGGCCCCGGCTGCTGGCGGGCGGCGACAGCGCGCACTGGGGGCCTTCGGTGTTCCACTCCGACGACCTGGGCCGCACCTGGACGGAACCGGCCCGGCCCGCCGTGAAGTTCCCCAAGGACACCCTGGCCTCGCTGGAGCGCGTCTGGCAGCTGCACCCGGCGGCCGCCGAACCGGACGTGGTGTACGCAGGCACGGAACCGGCCGCGCTGTACCGCTCCGAGGACCGCGGGGAGAGCTTCGACCTCGTCCGGCCGCTGTGGGAGCACCCCACGCGCGACAAGTGGGTGCCGGGCGGCGGCGGTGAGGGCCTGCACACCGTCGTCACGGACCAGCGCGACCCCAAGGCGGTGACGGTCGCCGTCTCGACGGCCGGGGTCTTCCGCACCACCGACGGCGGCGCGAGCTGGACACCGTCCAACTCCGGTGTCTCCGCGGTGTTCCTGCCGGATCCCGACCCGGAGTTCGGCCAGTGCGTGCACAAGATCGCCCAGGACGCGGGCAGTCCGGACCGGCTGTATCTGCAGAACCACTGGGGCGTGTACCGAAGCGACGACGCGGGAGCGCACTGGACCGACATCGGCGAGGGGCTGCCGTCCACCTTCGGGTTCGCGGCGGCCGCCCATCCGCACCGTGCGGAGACGGCGTATGTCTTCCCGATCAACGCCGACGCCGACCGGGTGCCGGCCCAGCACCGCTGCCGGGTCTTCCGTACCCCCGACGCGGGTGGCACCTGGGAGCCGCTGTCGGCGGGGCTCCCGGTGGAGGACCACTACGGCACCGTGCTGCGCGACGCGCTCTGCACCGACGACGCGGATCCGGCCGGGGTGTATTTCGGCAACCGCAACGGCGAGGTGTTCGCCTCGGCCGACGACGGTGACAGCTGGCGCCAGTTGGCCTCCCATCTGCCAGACGTGCTGTGCGTCCGGGCGGCGGTCGTCGCCTGAGCCAGGGACCGTAAAGAAGGGGGGTGCCGTCCGGGCCGGGCCAAGGCCCTGCAAACCCGTGGCCGGGAAGATCACCGCTGGACACCGTGCCGGGCCGCGAGGCGGCTCCGGCAGGCGTGGGTGGTCGCACCCGGATAACGTTGTCGACCCCGGTCAGGACGCGGCGTTGAGCAGGTCGAGGGCGCTCTGCTGACGGGCGGCGTCCACCTGGTCGAGCGGGCCGTACCAGCGCAGCCCGTACTGGTCGAGGGCGTTGCGGTCGCTGGCGTGGGTGCGGTCGGCCTGGCGTTTGAGGTAGGTGGTGTACGGGTGGTCCGGGAGCACGGAGTTGAGTTTGCCGAGGCCGCGCACATGGGCGCCCTTGAAGGACGGGCCGTCGCCTCCGCAGTCGCCGCCCTCGCACGGATCGCGCAGGATGCCGTCGGAGGTGTGGAGCAGGGAGGTCGTGGTGGCGGCGTCGGCGATCTGCCGTGCGCTGGTGAGCAGTCCGCCGTCGCCGGTGGCCTGGTACAGCTCGGCGAGGGCGCCGAGGAGGACGCCCTGGTTGTACGACCAGACGGTCTGGCCGTTGTTCCCGCAGGTGGACAGGTCGATGCCGTCGTTGACCAGGTGCGAGCCGTTGATCATGCCGCTGCCCTGGAACCAGGTCCAGCCGGCCCGGGCCCGGCCGAGGTACGTCGTGTCGCCCGGGACACGGTTGTGCAGGGCGGCGTTGAGCTGGATGTAGAGGGAGTTGGCGATCGCGTTCTTGTAGGTCTTCGCCGTGCTCCACCACACTCCGCCGCCGCAGGTGCCGTCCCAGTAGGCGGCCATGTGGTCGGCGTCCGCGCGGGCCGTGTTCAGATAGCGGCTGTCGCCGGTCAGGTCGTACGCGGCCAGCCAGGCCAGGCCCCACCAGCCGGTGTCGTCGATGTAGTCGTTGCGGAACTGCCCGCCCTGCGCGTTGATGTTCAGGTCGTAGGTACGGGCGATCGCGTAACGGTAACTACCCATGCCCGTCACGCGGATGTTGTCGATGAGCGCGGTCAGGGCGTTCGCGGAGTTCCACCAGCCGGTGGTGTCGAACAGGCCGGTTCCGTAGTCGTAGAACGTCATCAGGCCGGTGGCCGCCGCGGTGCGCGGCTCGCCCGCGTTCCAGGTGGTGCGGGCCCAGGGGGTGCACGCGATCTCGGCGCGGTCCCCGGCCTTGCCGCAGGCGCGCAGGGCGCCGACGCCGAGGTTGTTCCAGTCGTCCACGTTGTACATGAGGGTGCGCCAGCCGCGCTGCCCCGTGGGCACGCTGGTGTCGCCGAGTTTGCTGCCGGAACTCCAGCTGCGGCCGCCGTCGAAGGAGCGGTCGAGCCACACCTCGTCGCCTGGGTTGCCGTTGTCGATGGAAGCCCAGCCCATGGCGTCGGCGTCGTCGAAGTGCAGGGCGACGGATCGTGAGTAGATGCTCGCCGTGACCGGTGCGCGGTCGCCCGGGGAGAGGGCGGGGTCACGGGTGTCGCAGTACTTGTTGCAGATGGTGCCGGCGGCGGACGCCGGCGGTGCGAGGGGGACGAGGACGGCGAGTAGCACCGGGGCGAGTGCGGCCGTGATCCGGCGAAGGCGGCGACGTGCTGGTCTCTGTAAGGGGGTCATGACACCTGCCTGCTCTGGCGATGGATGTGAGAGCGCTCCCAGAAGGTAGGAAAGAGCCGTGCGCGCGTCAACGTTGCGGGTGATTAAGGAAGTTGAACCCTGCCGGCGCTAACGGACCCCCGCCAGGACTTCCGCGGCGGCAACTCCGGAGGCGGCGGTGGCGCCGTGGGTGAAGATCTGGGCGGCCGCGGGGACGGGGGCGCCCGGCAGGCCCATCTCCACGACGATCGCGTCGGGCCGGGCGGCGATGAGTTCGGCGAGGGCGCGCGCCATCCATCCGTGCCGGGAGGCGTCCCTGACGACGACGACCAGGGGGCGTCCCGCGGCGGGTGTCAGGGCGTGCGTCTCCAGGGTGGCGGTGCGTGACCGCAGGTCCTCGTGGCGCACCCGGACGGACGTCGTGCCGGGCAGTCGCTCGACCAGCGGGGCGGCCACGCCCCAGGGCGTCTCCTTGCCGATGGCCAGGTTGGTGGTGGGCACCAGCTCCACTACGTGCGGCGCGGCGGACAGGGGTACGGTGTCCTGCACGGCGCCGGTCAGCCGGATGGCCCGGCGGGCGGCCGCGAAGCCGATTCGGCTGCCGTTCGTGTCGACGGGGCCGGCCGGGCGCAGGCCTGCCGACCAGGCCGCGAACTCCCGCACGCGACCGCTCGCCTCGGCGAGCCGCGCCTCCGTGAGGTCCCCGGACGCCACGGCGTCGGCCAGGGCGTCGGCGAGCAGGCCGACGGTGGCCTCCTCGGCGTTCTCGCCGCCCACGCAGACGGCGTCGGCACCGGCGGCGACGGCTCGGACGGTGGCCCCGCCGATGCCGTAGCGGTCGGCGACGGCACCCATCTCGATGGCGTCGGTGACGACCATGCCGTCGAACCCGAGCTCCTGCCGGAGCAGTCCGTCCAGGATGCGCCGACTGAGCGTGGCGGGCAGGTCGGTGTCGTAGGCGGGCACCAGCAGATGGCCGGTCATCACCGCGCGCACGCCGGCCTCCAGGGCGGCGCGGAACGGCGGCAGGGCCTGGGCGGCGATCTGTTCGCGGTCGGCGCCGTAGGTGGGCAGGCCGTGGTGGGAGTCGACGGCGACATCGCCGTGGCCGGGGAAGTGTTTGGCGCAGGCGGCGACCCCGGCCGACTGGAGGCCCCGGATCCATGCGCCGGTGTGCCGGGACACCACCTTGGGGTCGGCGCCGAAGGACCTGACCCCGATGATCGGGTTGTCGGGGTTGGAGTTGACGTCCGCGCTGGGCGCGTAGTCGAGGCTGATGCCGGCGGCGCGCAGCTGTCGGCCCAGGTCGGCGGCGACGGCCTCGGTCAGGTCGGTGTCGTCGACGGTGCCGAGGGCGAAGTTGCCCGGCCGGGTGGAGCCGGTCGCGGACTCGATCCGGGTGACGTCGCCGGCCTCCTCGTCGATCGCGATGACCAACTCGGGGTTTTCCGCGCGTAGTCGGCCGGTCAGCCGGGCGACCTGGTCGATCGAGACGATGTTCCGGGCGAAGAGCACGACCGAGGCCAGCCCGTCACCGATGTCGCGCAGCACCCAGTCCGGCGCGTCGGTGCCCACGAACCCCGGCTGCAGGACGGAGAGCGCAAGTCGCCGCAGGCCCTTGCCGTGTGTGCTGGAGACCATCGAGCGTGCCCTTCTGTTGGTACAGACCAATGAGTCTCCGCTCAGGCTAACCGCTCGTGTCAAGTGGGTTCGATTTCCGCCTTCTTGACGAAAACACGCCCTCAACTGCCATGTTTGACATAGCGAGATGGTCTAGTCCAAGTTAGGGCTGCGCGAGTTCGAACCGGGGCTGGTGTGTCACGTGGTGCAGTGACCCTGCGGGAACGACCACCGCCCTCGCTCCGCGCATCTGGTGACCCGGTCGGGGTCGCCGCCACCTGAGATCGAGGTCTGGAGCACCGCATGCCCACGACTGACCGTTATCTCCATCGAGCCCCGTCGAACCTCCCCTACTTCAGTTCGGACGGCGAGACCTATCTCGCCCAGACACCCCTGCGGGACCTGCAGAAGACCCGCCCCCTCAGAGTCCTCTCCGAGGAGGACTTCGCCTTCTGGCAGACCTACGGATACGTCGTGGTGAAGGAGGCGATCCCCGCCTCGTCGGCCCGTCGGCTGCTGGACTTCGCCTGGGAGTTCCAGGGTCTCGACCCCGATCGTCCGGAGACCTGGTACGAGGACCGTGAATACCGCTCGGACCTGGACCGGGAACTGCACATCTACGGCTTCGTCGAGGCCTACCACCACCAGCTCCTGTGGGACAGCCGCCAGACGCAGCGCGTCTACGACGCGTTCGTCGACGTGTGGGACTGCGAAGAGCTGTGGGTGACGCTCGACCGGCTCAACCTCAACCCGCCGAACATCAAGAACCGCGACCGGGCGCTGATCCCGAGCACGCAGGAGGGGTTCGACATCGAGCTCCACTGGGATGTCGACACCACCCTCGGGGTGCTGCCGCAGCGGGTCCAGGGAATCATCGCCCTGACCGACACCCGGCCGGAACTCGGCGGATTCCAGTGCTGCCCCGAGCTGTTCAAGCGGTTCGACCAGTGGAAGGCGTTCCAGCCCGACGACCGCGACCCGATCCGGCCCAGCATCGACCGTGCGGAGTTCCCCGTGGTGCGACCGGAACTCGAGGCCGGCGATCTGCTGATCTTCAACGGCCTGCTGGCGCACGGCGTGGCGCCCAACACCTCCGACGGGGCGGTGCGTGCGGCCCAGTACCTGTCGATGATGCCGGCGCTGGAGTCGCACCAGGCGCTCAGGCGTTCCCGGATCGAGTCATGGCGCACGCTCAGTACACCGGACTGGAACCCGACGCTGCTCGGCGACGCCACCCGGCACGAGTCCTTGCGGTACGGCCGGGCCGAACTCTCCGACCTGGGAGCGAAGTTGCTGGGCCGCACGTCCTGGCACGGGACGGAACCCGACGAGACGCTCGAGCCGGTTGAGCCGGTCGGAGGAGAGATACCGGTCGGAGAAGAGACATGCGCCGAATCTGTCTGACCCTGCCCACCAACAGAGCCTGCTCCGCGACGATCGCCGCCGTTGCCGAGGAAGCGGCGTACGCGGCCGAGCACTTCGACATCGAGGTGCACCTGCTGATCCTGGACTCCTGCACCCCACCGGTCCATGCGGAACATGCCGAGGCCGTGCGCCGCATCCCGGGCGATCCGCGGATCGTCGCACACCATCTCGACGAGGACCGGCAGCGGGACTTTCTCCGGCGGCTGATCGAGCGGGCCGGAGTCATGAAGCCCGATCTGCTGCTGGACCTGATGCTCCCGGCCGGCGTCTCCTACGGCGCCTGCACCAACCGCGCGTTCCTCATCGCCGCCGCGCTCGGCTGCGAGTCCGTCCACCGCAGGGACTCCGACAGCCGCTATCAGGTCGTGAACGGCGACAACGTTTTCCCCGTCCACCACGAACTCCTGTCGCTCGGCAGGCGCGCGACCGACGCCGCGCACGACGTCACCGAGAATGCGCTGGCCGCCGAACACATGAACAAGCGGGTCGCGATGGTGGGCAGCTCGTTCGTGGGTGAACTGTCCGTGGACATCGGCGAGATACTCCGGATCGACCCCGCCGTCTACCACGAGGTGGTCGGTCTGTGGGCGCCCGGCGACTGGTCCGACGAGCAGAGGCGACAACTGGTCGACGAGTCCTTCCGAGGCGCGGGCTCGGCCGCCTTCACCGCGGATCACTCCACGCTGGCCCTGGTCGATCCCATGCGCGTGGACATGTGCAACATCAGCTTCCACGGAGTACACGAACGCGTGCCGTTGCCGCCCGCGACCGACACGATCGGCAGCGACTACTTCCTGATCCACCTGGTCCACGACGCCGCACTGCCGGGCGTCCTGCACAACCGGAACATCGTCAACTTCTACACCGGTGAGCGCAGGACCGACTCGGGTCTGATCGCCTACCAGCTGCGCTTCGTCAAGTTCCTTCTGTCCATGCTCTACTTCAACTTCATCTACGCCGAAATGGCCCGCACGGATGCGCAGTTGGTCGGCGACCAAGGACAGGTGCGCGCGTCCGCCGTCGTCCGGCTGGCGCGGGAGAGCGCCCGGTTGGATCCGGGTGAGAACGTCCGACGGCTGGACGTCCTCGACTCGGCCTACCGGAAACTGGGCGGGAGATACGCCGAGTTCGCCGATCTCCTGTGGCAGCGCCGCGAACGGCTCCTCGACGAAGCGCGCCGCGACATCGAGGACTTCGCCCTGCTGACGGAGGCTTGGGAACCGTTGGTGCGTGCGGCGAGACTCACCTCCGTCCCTGCGACGCCCGGGCAGCAGCGGTGAGATCACCCCTGACCACCGTGCTGGAAGGCGCCACCGAGGACCGGATCGTCTTCGACCTGGCCGGAATCGAGGACGGCTACGACCGGCTGCGGCGTGAACTGCCCGGCGTTGACATCCGTTTCGCCATGAAGGCCTGCCCGGTCGACGAGGTACTCGCGTGCCTCGCGGGGAAGGGCGCCGGAGTCGACGGGGCAAGCCCCCGCGAACTGGAGCAGGCGCTGCGCGCGGGCGTGCCCGTCGACCGGATGCACTACGGCAACACCGTCAAGTCGGACCGGGACATCGCCGCCGCCCACCGGCTCGGGGTCCGGGACTTCGCCACCGACAGCCTGGAGGACATGGCGGCGATCGCGGCCCACGCTCCGGGAGCCCGGGTGTTCGTCAGGCTGGCGACCGGCGGAGAAGGGGCGCTGTGGGGGCTCAGCGACAAGTTCGGCTGCGCGCCCGCGGATGCGGTGCGGATCCTCGCGGCGACGCGGGAGAAGGGACTGACCCCCGCCGGGCTGTCCGTGCACGTCGGCTCCCAGCAGATGACGGCCGACGCCTGGCACAGCGCCGTCGAGCGCCTGGCGGACGTCCTGACCGCCCTGGGCCGGCGAGGGATCCTGCTGGATCACGTCAACCTCGGCGGCGGTCTGCCGGCCCTCGGATACCTCGACCGCTACGGCACGCCGCTGGACCCCCCGCTGGACAAGATCTTCGCCGTGATCCGTGAGGGCATGCGCCACCTCAGGAAGGTCCACGGCGAGCACCTCGGGTTCGTCATGGAACCGGGGCGCCACCTCGTCGCCGACCACGGGGTCATCCGGGCCCATGTGGCGAGGCTGTCGAAGCGGCGGCGGCCCGACGGCGAGCCGCAGTACTGGCTCTTCCTGAGCTGCGGAAAGTTCAACGGCCTGTACGAGATGGACGCCTTGCAGTACCGGCTCGTCTTCCCCACGCACCGTGACGCCGAGTCCGTCCCGGCCGTGGTCGCGGGTCCCACCTGCGACAGCGACGACGCCTACCCCCATGAGCACGGTCTCGTACAGGTCCCCGTGGATCTGGCGTCGGGAGATCCGGTCTGGGTGCTGTCCAGCGGCGCCTACGCGATCAGCTACACGACCCAGGGGTTCAACGGCTTCGACCCGCTCCCGTACGTCTGCACGGGCGGGGGACGACCATGAGCGGCGAACAGATACGCATACGCCCCATCACCGACGCCGACTGGGACGCCATCGTCGCGATGGAGTCCCGTGCCTACACGGCACTCGGCCTGTCGGAGGGACGCGCGGCGCTGCGGTCCCGGGCGGACGCGGCGCCGGACACGTGTTTCGTCCTGGACGCCGACTCGGTGCCGGCCGGGTACCTGCTGGCGCTGCCGTATCCGCCTTTCGGATACCCGGACCTCGAACGGACGGAGGTGGCTGTGCTGCCCTCGCCTTCCGCGCGCAATCTGCACCTGCACGACATCGTGGTCACGGAGCGGCTGCGCGGCCGGGGACTGGGCCAGCGGCTCCTTAACCACCTGACGCTGACCGCCTGTTCGCGCGGGTTCGAGCGGATCTCGCTGATCGCCGTCGGCCGTAGCGAGCCGTTCTGGTCGGCGCGCGGATTCACCGCGTACCCGGGGATCTCCCCGGGCGGTTACGGCGCGAACGCCGTCTACATGTCCCGCTCCATGTCCCGTCTCCATGCCCGAGGCGACGGCCGAGTCGACCAAGCGAGTTGATGTGCGTGTTCCGTGTCCATGATCCCTTCCACCGCGCCCAGTTGGCCATCGCCGCACTGTTCTGTTCCCTCGGTTTCCAGTACGCGACCTGGGCCTCACGGATACCCGCCCTCAAGGCGGACCTCGGCCTGACCGCGGCCGAGGTGGGGGTTCTGCTGATGGCCGCGGGCATAGGTGCCGTGGCGTCGTTCCCGCTGGTGCCGGTGCTCACGAAGAGGCTGGGCTCGGCACGGCTGGCGCTGCTGTCGGCCCTCTGTCTGACCGTGCTGCTGGTCGCACTGGCCGCGGCGCCGGACTATCCCGTCGCCCTGCTGGTCATGCTGGCCGACGGGGTGTTCGTGGGATGCCTGAACGTGGCCATGAACGCGCAGGGAGCGGCCCTGGAGACCCGGTACGAACGCAACGCCATGGCCCGACTGCACGCGACGTTCAGTGCCGGCTCCCTGCTCGCGGCCCTCCTCGCCTCCGGCATGAACGCGGCGACCTCGTCGGTGGCGGTGCACTTCGGTGTGGCCGCCGTGTTGCTCGTCCTGCTGGCCGCCGTGGCGCGCCCCGGTCTGCTCGACGAGGACGCGTCCGCCGCATCCGCCGCATCCGCCGCATCCGCCGCATCCGCCGAGGGGAAGCCCGCCAAGGAGAGGAAGAGCGGCGGCGCATGGAGCCTGCCGTCCCGTATGACGCTCTGGATGTGCTGCGCCATGGCGTTCGGCACGGTGACCGAGGGCGCCATGAACGACTGGTCCGCCCTCTACCTGAGGGAAGTCGCCAACGCCTCCGCGGAGTTGGCGCCGACGGGCATCGCCGTGGTGTCGGGCATGATGGTGGTGGCCCGTCTCTTCGCCGACGGCTGGCGCACCCGCTGGGGCGACGGACGGGTCGTCCTGTCGGGCAGCGCGCTGGCCGCCGCAGGGTTGGCCTTCGCCCTGGTGAGCGGGGGCGTGGCGGCGGCCCTCGTCGGGTTCGCCTGCGTCGGGCTGGGCTGTGCGGCCGTCACCCCGTGCGTCTATGTGGCCGCGGCGAAACAGGGCTCGGATGCGCTGGCCCTGGTCGCCGCGATGGGTACGACGGGCCTGCTGGCCGGGCCACCGCTCATCGGGTTCGTGGCGAACTCGAGCAGCCTGGTGTGGGGACTGGCGGTCGTCGCGGCAGCGGCGCTCGTGGTCTCGCTGGCCAGTACGCGCATCCGCTGGACGCCGGCCGGGGGCTGACCGAGGGCCGCCTCATCGGACACCGGCTTCTGGACCTGCTCACGCGCCTCGGCACCGACTGCGTCGGTCTCTCCCCCGACGATCCACGGAAGCCGCGCCCGAGGCCTCCGGCACGTCCGCCCAGCCTCCCACGACCGGCCCGGACGCTGCTCGATCACCGGACCACTGCCGGCCGCAGTCCTTCCCGGTGCTTTCGGGCCGAGGCCATCACCGCGTCGAGGGTGTCCCGGGTGCGTATGAGGTCGGCGATGTGCTCGGAGAGCCGGTCGCGTTCCTGTGCCATCCGCTCCAGTGCGGCGTCCGAGTTCTCCTCGCTGGGCGCGTCGACGCACGGCAGCAGTTGGGCGATGGTGCGGCTGGACAGACCCGCGGCGTACAGCCGCTGGATGAACGCCACCCGCTCGACCTCCTCCTCCCTGTAGTGCCGCTGCCCGCTGACGCTGCGGGAGCTGCTGAGCAGCCCCTGGTCCTCGTAGTAACGCAGGGACCTGACGCTGACTCCCGTTCGCGACGCGAGTTCTCCGATACGCATACCGCCCCCTATATGACCTGCGACACAGGCCTTGCCTCTGACATCCATGTGAGGTTTTAGCGTAACTGCCGTGCCCGAGAGCCGGGCACGGTGGATCGCGATGGAGTCCTGACGTGACGACCCTTTTCGACAGTTACCAGCTCGGCGAACTGAGGCTGCCCAACCGGGTGGTGATGGCCCCGATGTCACGGGTCCGGGCCGCCGCCGGCGGACTGGCCACGCCGTCGATGGCGACGTACTACGCCCAGCGGGCGACGGCCGGACTGATCGTGACCGAGGGGGTGCAGCCGAGTCTGGTCGGGCAGTCGAATCCGGGTACGCCAGGACTGCACAGCGACGAGCACGTCGCCTCGTGGCGCCCCGTGACCGCCGCCGTACACGCCAACGGCGGCCGGATCTTCGCCCAGATCATGCACAGCGGACGGGTCTCGCACCCCGACACGACCGGAACGCAGCCGGTCGGTCCCTCGGCCGTCCCCGCCGTCGGCGAGGTGTTCACCCCGACCGGGCCCCAGCCCGCGCCGACGCCACGCGCCCTGGACACCGCCGAAGTGCCCGAGCACACCCGGTCGTACGCCCAGGCGGCCCGGCACGCCGTCGACGCCGGATTCGACGGCGTGGAACTGCACGGCGCCAACGGCTATCTGATCTCACAGTTCCTCTCCTCCAACGCCAATCTCCGCACGGACCGCTATGGCGGCTCGGTGACCAACCGGATCCGGTTCGCCGTCGAGGCGGTGGCGGCCACCGTCGAGGCGGTCGGCGGGGCCAGGACCGGCATCCGTCTCTCCCCGGGCGGCACGTTCTGGGGCGTCGAGGAAGGCGATGTCCCCGAGCTCTACACCGCCCTCCTGACCGAACTGGCCCGCCTCGACGTGGCCTACGTCCATCTGACGGCCACCGCCCCCGAAGACGTACTCGTCGGCCTGCGCCGTACCTGGCCGGGCACCCTCATCATGAACCCGGTGCTTCCCATGGGTCCCAAGCAGGCCGGCCGGGCCGACGCCGACCACTGGCTCGGGCTGGGGGCCGAACTCATCAGCTTCGGCCGCGGCTTCATCGCCAACCCCGACCTGGTCGAGCGCCTGCGCACCGGTGTCCCGATCGCTCCCGTCGAGGAGGCCACGTACTACCAGGGGGGTGACGCCGGATATCTGACGTACCCGGCCTACCAGCACACGGCCTGACAACCTCCGCTCCCCGCTGCCTCTGACCTCGGCCGTGGCGCTCGGGGGTCAGGCGAGGAAGTGGGTGACGGTCCTGGTGAACCAGTGCGGGTCCTCTTCGGCGACGAGGTGTCCCGTCGGTGCAACCTTGCCTTGCACGCTGTCCGCGTGGGGACCGAGGGCCTGCGCGGCGGCCGTGCCGGAGTGTGCGCTGCCGATGGCCAGGACGGGCATGGGCAGTGGCCGGCCGGCCAGGAGGGTGCGGTTCTCCCGCCCGTCCTCGGGGAGCGCGCGGCAGTGCTCGAAGCCACCGCGGAGCCGCTCCCGCCCGCTGTAGGACTCCGCATAGGCGAGGTCCTCGGGGCTGAAGGTGCCGGGGGTCGACATGGCGGTGAACGTGGCGGTGATGAACTCCAGTTCGCGCCCGTCGAAGAGCATCTCGGGCACCTTGGGGGCCATGAAGAAGCCGAAGTGCCACATGCCGCCCTCGGCCACGTTCGTCGCCTCCTCCAGGATCCCGTTTTACACGCACTCCGCACCGGTCCCTCCGCGGGCACCGCAAGGGCACAGGCGTCGGCGGTACCGCGATTTCAGTTCGGCAGCGCAGCCGGTGTCACCACCCGATCCGGCTGCGGGGCCGTACGCGCGAGGCCCGCGCCGGACGGGAGTGGGCCGAACGGCCGCCGTCCTCCGGGCCATCACACGCACCACGGCTTACGGCAGACGCCAGTCCACCGGCTGCCCCCCTTGCCGCACCAGCAGGTCGTTGGCCCGACTGAACGGACGCGAACCGAAGAAACCGCGGTCCGCCGACATCGGCGAGGGATGAGCACTCTCGATCGCCGGAAGCTCCCCGAGCAACGGCCGCAGATTTCGGGCATCACGCCCCCAGAGGATGGACACCAGCGGCTTGCCACGCGCCGCCAGCGCCCGGATGGCCTGCTCGGTGACCTCCTCCCAGCCCTTGCCCCGGTGCGCGGCCGGACTGCGCGGAGCCGTGGTGAGTGCCCTGTTCAGCAAGAGCACACCCTGCTGGGTCCAGGGGGTGAGGTCGCCGTTGGACGGCCTGGGCAGCCCCAGGTCGGTGTTCAGCTCCCGGAAGATGTTCTCGAGGCTGCCCGGCAACGAACGCACCTCGGGCGAGACCGCGAAACTCAGCCCGATGGCCATCCCCGGCGTGGGATAGGGATCCTGGCCGACGATCAGGACACGCACGTCGTCGAAGGGCTGCTGGAAGGCCCGCAGGACATTCGCTCCGGACGGAAGGTAGGTCCGGCCGGCCGCTATCTCGGACCGCAGGAAGTTCCCCATCGCGGCGATACGTTCGGCCGCAGGTTCAAGAGCCTTCGCCCAGCCTGCCTCAACAAGTTCATGCAAGGGTCGTGGTGCCACAGAGCGTCACCCTACTGGCACACGCGGGGCTTCCGCACAGCCGCGGAAGCCTCCCACGCGCAGACACCGTCCTCGGCGCTACTCTTCCTCCTCATCAAGGTCATCGAGCCGGTCCAGGGAGATCGCGCCGCCGGTCACCGGGAAGGAGGGGAGCCCCGTTGGATCCAGTGACCAAGCCGCTCCGCCACGGTCGCCCCTCGCCCATGTCGGCCTACTGGCGTCGGCCATGAGCGGAGAGGACGGCGACGGCCGTGGCGCGGAGAGTCCCGCCGTCGCCCCTCTCGATTCCGGCGGCTCCGGGGCCGGCTTTCTCGCCGTCGACTCCGGCGGCTCCGGGCTGCGGGCCGTCGTAGGCCTGCCGGGGCGGGCGCCGTCGGTGCCGCGCGAGTCCCGGGAGCCGGTGCGTACGGGTGCGAAGGGTATCGATCCCGGGCATCTGCTGGAGCAACTGCTGCCCATGGCGCGGGCATTGATCGGTGAGAACGGGCTGGAGGGGGTGACGACGGTCGTCGTCGGCGCCGCCGGGCTGGCCAGTCTCGGCGACGCTCTGCGGGCCGAACTGCCGGGCGCGCTGGCCCGCGAACTCGGCGCGCGGACCGTCGCGTTGGCCGCCGACGCCGTGACGGCGTACGTCGGGGCCCTGGGCCCGCGCCCGGGCGCGGTGGTCGCCGCCGGTACGGGGCTGATCGCGATCGGCACCGATCTGACCGGGTGGCGGCGGGCGGACGGCTGGGGGCATCTGCTGGGCGACTGCGGCGGCGGCGCCTGGATCGGCCGGGCGGGCCTCGAGGCGGCACTGCGCGCCTTCGACGGGCGGGACGGCGGCTCGGCCGCTCTGCGGGCCCGCGCCGAGGAGCGGTTCGGGCCGCTGGCCGGACTGCCCGGGCAGCTCTATCCGCGCGCCGACCGGCCCGCCGTACTGGCCTCCTTCGCCCCGCAGGTCGCGGACTGCGCCGCACACGACCCGGTCGCGGCCGGGATCCTGCGCGCGGCGGCCCGGCACATGGCCGAGTCGGCCGCCGCCGTCTGCCCGACGGCCGGTGAGCCCAGAGTCGCCCTCACCGGCGGCCTTCTGCAGCTGGGCGACCCGCTTGTCGTACCGCTGGCCGAGGAGTTGGCGAGACTGCTGCCGCAGGCACGGCTGGTTCCGGCAGAGGGCGATCCGCTGCACGGAGCGGTACGCGTCGCAAGTGATCTGATCACCGGACGGCTCACTCTTCCGGGTGACACAAGGCTGCTCTGCGTGGCGCACACAAAAGGTGATTGATCCGACTAGGACATGAAGTGTTCGACAGGTGGCGGGATCACCCCCGAATCATGCGTAACTCATCAGACAAAACCGGACGGATACCGCTCACGTGCACCCTCCCCGAACAGGGGAGCCCAATAAGCCAGTAACATGCGTCGCCATGAGCTCCCCCACTGGGCCCGCGTCCGGCCTGCCAGTACGAATGCCGCGACCTCGCCAGCCCGGGCGGCACCGCCGACCCGAGCCGCTGGTGGCTCCCCAGGACGCGCCCGCGCTCGTCCTCGCGGTGCCGGGGAGGCCCAGCGCGGCCACGCGCGGCCTCGCCGAGGAGGTCGTGAGCATCGCCCGCTCCGAGCTGCCCGGCCTGGACGCCCGGATCGGGTACCTGGACGGGGACGACGCGGAGTTCCCCACCCTCCAGTCCGTGCTCACCGGTGCGGCGGAGGGGCGCGCCGCCCGCTACGAGCAGGCCGTCGCCGCCGGTGTCGAGGGCGTCAAGGCGCCCGACGGCCCGGTGGCGGTCGTCGTACCGCTGCTGGCCGGTCCGGACAGCGCACTGCTGCGCCAAGTGCGCCAGGCCGTCATGGAGAGCCGGGTCGCCGCCGACCTGACCGATGTCCTCGGCCCGCACCCGCTGCTCGCCGAGGCGCTGCACGTGCGCCTGTCGGAGGCCGGCCTGGCCCGCGCCGACCGCGCCCGCCTGTTCACCGTGGCGACGGCCGCCGACGGCATCATCCTCGCCTCCGTGGGCGGCGAGGAGGCCGTACAGGCCGCCGGGATCACCGGCATGCTGCTCGCCGCCCGCCTGGCCGTGCCGGTGATGGCCGCGGCGCTGGACCAGGAGGGTTCGATCGCCTCCGTCGCGGAGCAGCTGCGGGGCTCGGGGTCGCAGCAGCTGGCACTGGCGCCGTATCTGATCGGTCCCGAGATCGACGGTGGCCTGCTGGCAGCGGCCGCCGAGGAAGCGGGGTGCGCCACCGCCGAGCCGCTGGGACCGTATCCGGCGATCGGCAAGCTGGCGCTGGCCAAGTACACGACGTCGCTGGGGATCGCTCCGCAGCAGGCACAGGGTGCGCCGGTGCGCTGAGGTCGGCGTGTGTGTCCTGACGGGTCCTTTCCTGGAAGGGGCCCGTCGCCGCACGCGGTCTCAGTCGAAAACGATGCAGGACGCTGCCGGGACCTCCACCGAGCCGTCGTAACGCGGTACGCCCGTCTCCTGGTCGACGGCGAACCACGTGATGTCGCCGGAGCGTTCGTTCGCCGAGTACAGGAAGCCGTCGGACTCCATGAGCGCCCGCGGCCAGTGGCCTCCGCACGGGACCGTCGCCGTGAGACGCAGTTGGTCCTCGTCGACCGCGAACGTCGTCAGGACGTCCTCGCCCCGGGTCGCCGTCCAGACGAAGCGGCCGTCGGGCGACACGACGATGCCCGACGGGTAGGCGTCGCCGGCCGGGGCGCCGGGCAGCACCGGGGTCTCGGCCAGTGGCTTCAGAGCGCCGGTGTCGGCGTCCCAGCGGCAGACGGTGACGGTGGGCGTGAGTTCGTTGACCACGTAGGCGTACCGGCCGCCGGGGTGGAAGGCCAGGTGGCGGGGGCCGGATCCGGGACGCAGGGCGAACTCGCGGTGGACGGCGGGGGTGCCGTCCTTCAGGGTGCAGACCCGGACCGAGTCGGTGCCGAGGTCGACGCTGACCGCCCAGCGGCCGCTCGGGTCCGGCTGTACCTGGTGGGCGTGCGGGCCGCGCTGGCGGCGCTCGTGCGGGCCCGAACCGCTGTGCCGGAGCACCCCGGAGGCGGCGCCCGCGAGGGTGCCGTCGGGCCGGACGGGGACGGCGCTGACGCTGCCGGAGCCGTAGTTGGCGGTCAGGACGTGACCGTCGAAGACGCTGAGGTGGGTGGGGCCGCTGGCGTCGACCGGGACCGGCGGTCCGGCGAGCCGTGGCTTGTCGTCGTGGACGTGGTACGCGGCCACGGCACCGTCGGCGGTCTCGCTGACCGCGTACAGGGTGTGCCCGCCGGGCGCGAGCGCGAGATACGACGGGTCGGGGATGCCGTCAACGCTCTCCAGGAGGGCCAGGGCGCCGCTGCGTGAATGGACCGCCGCCGTGACGACGCCGGGCCCGCCCGCCGCCGTGAACGACCCGATGAACGCCCTCCGCCGCCTGCCGCCGTCTGTCACCGGTGTCCCCTCTCCATACGAGCCGGTACGAGTCAGTACGAGCCAGTCCGGGGCCGACGGTAGCAGTTTGCGGTCTAGACCAAGACTTCCGGGGCGGCGCGTCAGGCCGCCCGGGCGCAGCAGGCGCAATGATTCAGCGACAGGTCCCAGGGGCAGCGCAGCTTGCCGTCCGGCCCTGCCAGGACCGCTCCGCCGGTCACGGCCGGTCCTCCGGCTCGGGCCGGCCGGCTGAGCCACACGACGGCGCTTCGCACCCGACATCGTCATCAGCGTGGACACATGGCGGGCGTCGGTCGCGGCGGCCGCCTGCGACGAACGCCTCAGCCTGGAGGCCTTCCAGCCGGGCCCCTCCTGGATCACGATCCTCCGCCGCAGCCCCGGCTTCCGGGCCGCGTTCGCCGACTTCCGTATCGAAAAGCTCTCAGGCGCCGACCAGGGGTGAGCCCGAGGGTGCGCGCAGCGGCTCGGCAAGTTCGGCCAGGGCGCGCTCCAGGCCGTGCAGATGGGCCAGGGCGGGCTCGGTGGGCGGATCGGTGGGGCCGGTGATGCGTGCGGAGCCCCGGGTGAGCGCCTCCACGGCCGCCTCCACGCGCCAGCAGGCGGCGGCCAGCCGGGCGTCGTGAGAGGCCTCGGGGTCGGCGGCGACGGCGACCAGGCCGCGGACCTCCCGCGCGCAGTCGTCGAGCAGGGCGAGGACCCGTCGGGCGCGGCGCTTTCGGCCGCGCATCGGGGTAAGCGGATGGACGAGGGGTGCGACCGAGAGCCGTACCCGGCCGAGCAGCTGCTCCAGTTCGGCCACCCGGGGTGCCGGGTCGGCGGTGGCGGACCCCGCGAGCCGGGCGGCGGCCTCGGCCGTGCAGGCGTGGACACAGCGCAGGGCGCGCTGGATCCAGGCGTCGGTGGTGAGGTGGGTGGTGACCGGCAGTACGAACAGCACGGCGAGTCCGGCGCCGAGGGCGCCCACTCCGGTCTCGGTGAGCCGGAGCGCCAGGAGGCCGGGGGTGAGGACGCCGAGGAGGCCGTAGAGGAGTTCCGCCAGGAGGGTCACCCAGAGCATCATCCAGGTGTAGGAGACGGCGGCCGAGTAGAAGATGCCGAAGACGGCCGCCGACACCAGGACGGCGGTGGGGACGGGGGCGCCGTGCACGGGAACGGCGACGAGCAGGCCGAGCGCGATGCCGATGACCGTGCCGAGGACCCTCCGGAAGCCCCTCACCAGGGTCTCGCCGCGCGAGGCGGTGTTGACGAAGATCCACCAGGTGGCGCCGACCGCCCAGTACCAGCGCTGACCCGACACCGCCTGACCGACGACCAGCGCGAAACCCGCGCCCGCGGTCGCCTGGACCGCCTGCCGGGTGGTCACCCGGGCCAGGCCGGTGCCGGCGGGCGGGGCGGGTACCGGCGCCGGGGGGAGGTGGCGCTCGTAGCACCAGAGGCCGAAGCGCACGGTGGCCGCGCTGAGCACGGACAGCAGGACGGCGGCGTACAGCTCGGGCAGCTGTCGGGGCGTGGCGTGCAGGAACTGGGCCACGAAGTAGGTCATGAACGCGAACACGCCGAGGCTGTGACCGCGCGGCCCCCAGCGGCGCGCGTACACGCCCGCGCCGACCACGGCGAGGAAGACCAGGTCCCGTGCGACGGGCGCGTCGTGCAGCCCGGCCGCGGCGGCCAGCACCGGCAGGCCCACGGCGGGCAGCAGCGCGGTGGTGACGGCCTGCCCGCGCACGGTGGCGTCGGCGACCGTGAACAGGGCGAGCAGCGCGGCGAGCCCCCCGGCGACGGCGCCCGTGACGGAGTGTCCGGCCAGCCCGCAGAGCACGACGGCGAGGCCGATGCCCAGCACGGCCCGTGCGGCGAAGCGCAGCCGCACCCGCCCCGGGTCCGGAGCCGTGAACGCCCTCTTCAGCACTGCTTCCCCTCTCACGGACGGCACAGAAATGGCGCCGCGGGGTCCGCAGCGCCATCGACACCACACATGAGAGCATCGCCGGAGCGACTGGCTCAAGTGTCTCCGATTTCACTGGGCCATTGGTCTACTCTTGTCCCAGGCCTCACTCCGCTTGGAACGCCAGTGGTCCAGCTCGGCAAGGAGTGGCCATGAGCCATTGGTACAGTCGTACGCCGTGACCGTGGACGAGCTCGACACCCGCATTCTTCGGCTGCTCCTTGAGCAGCCGCGCACCAGCGTGCGCGAGTACGCCCGGGTCCTCGGTGTCGCCCGGGGCACTCTGCAGGCCCGCCTGGACCGGCTGGAGCGGGACGGCGTGATCATCGGCGGCGGCCCCTCCCTCTCCCCGGCCGCACTCGGCCACCCGGTGCTGGCCTTTGTGCACATCGAGGTCACCCAGGGCCATCTGGACGACGTGGGGGAGGCGCTGGCCGCCGTGCCGGAGATCGTGGAGGCGTTCTCGATCACGGGCGGCGGTGATCTGCTGACCCGGGTGGTGGCGCGGGACAACGCGCACCTGGAGGACGTGATCCAGAAGCTGATCAGCCTGCCGGGCGTGGTTCGCACCCGCACGGAGGTGGCCCTGCGCGAGCGCGTTCCGCACCGGCTGCTGCCGCTGGTGGAATCCATCGGCCGGGCGGCACGCGCGTAACGGCATCCTGGTCCCATGAGCGATCTCGGCGGCCTCTCGGTCATCTTCGATCTCGACGGAACCCTCGTGGACAGCGAGCCGAACTACTACGAGGCGACCCGGCAGACCCTGGCCGCACACGGCCGCGATCGGCGACGGCACCGGCACGCTGTACGTCAACGGCACGGCCGTGGCCCGCAACACGGCCATGTCCCTCACCCCGGCCGCGCTCGGCACCCTCGCCCACCACTGGCTCGGCCGCTCCCACTACTCCGCCGACCCCGTCTTCGCCGGCGCCTTCGGTGGCTTCGACGTGTGGTCAAGGGCGTTGAGCGGCGACCTGGTCTCGTACACCTTCGGCGAGACGTCGGGTTCGACGCTCGCGGACGCCCCGGGACGCGGCCTCGACGCCGCCCTGCGCAGGACCTGGGGCGGGCCCGGTCACCCGGGATTCCTCGCGGCCTATCCGGAGAACCCATGGTGGTGTTCGGGGGCCTCGACTCGGGGGTCGCCAACCCGGCGAAGCCGGACGGCGGCTCGCTGCTGGACGAGGTCTGGGCCGGGGCACCGTTCCACGACGAGCGGGCGCTGCTGGCGCGGGTGCGGGCGGTGGTGGCCGCGTGGGTGGCGGGAGGGCTGCTGGCCGGGCCGACGGGGACCGGATCGTGGCCACAGCGGGAAAGGCGTCGTACGCGCGCTGACATCGGGTGGACGGGTTCGTACGGTCGCTGGTATCCACGCTGTCACCCGGAAGGGTCAGTGCGGCCAGCCGTTCGCTCCGCCGGTCGTGCGATGTCCGTGATGGCTGCATAGCGTGGCCGCATGACCACGACCTGGGCAAAGCCACAGCTACCGGCCACCGAGGACCGGCGGTGGCGGGCGCTCGGGGTGTGTCTGGCGGCCGGCTTCATCTCGCTGCTCGACACCTCGATCGTGAACGTGGCACTGCCCTCGATCGAGCACGGGCTGGGCGCGACGGAGGCCGCCCAGGCCTGGGTGGTCTCCGGCTATGCCCTGACCTTCGGGCTGGCGCTCGTCCCGGCCGGCCGGCTCGGCGACATGCACGGGCGGCGCCAGGCCTTCCTGTTCGGCCTGGCCGTGTTCACGGTGGCGTCGGCGGCCTGCGGGCTCGCCGCGAGCCCCGACTGGCTGGTGGTGTGCCGGCTGATCCAGGGCACGGCGGCGGGCATGGTGGCCCCGCAGACCTCGGGACTGATCCAGCAGATGTTCCAGGGCGCCGAGCGGGCCAAGGCCTTCGGTCTGCTCGGCAGTGTCATCGGGGTCTCGACGGCGGTGGGCCCGCTGGCGGGCGGTCTGATCATCGACGCGGTCGGCACCGGCGACGGCTGGCGCTGGGTGTTCTTCGTCAACCTGCCCATCGGCGTCGCCGCGTTCTTCGCGGGGCTGCGGCTGCTGCCCCGGTTCCCCGGATCGCCGGGCCGGCGGGAGGAGTTCGACCCCGTCGGGGTGATGCTCCTCGGAGCCGGTGTGCTCGCACTGATGCTGCCGCTGGTGCAGGAGCAGCAGTGGACCGGGCGGCTGAAGTGGGCGTTGCTGCCGGTGGGCGGAGTGCTGCTTGGCCTGTTCTGGACATGGGAGCGGCGGCAGGGGCGGCTCGGACGGGCGCCCCTGGTCGACCTGAACCTGTTCTCGCTGCGGTCCTTCACCCTCGGCGCGCTGATCAGCCTGACCTACTTCGCGGGCTTCACCACGGTCTTCTTCGTCCTCGCCCTGTTCCTGCAGAACGCGGCCGGATACAGCGCGCTGGCCTCCGGTCTCACGGTGCTGCCGTTCGCGGCCGCCTCGGCGGTCGGTGCCGCTCTCGGGGGCCGGCTGGTGGTGCGCCATGGGCGCAAGCTGATCGTCATCGGCCTCAGTGGGGTGGCGCTGGGGCTGCTCGGGATCGTCGCGGTGGTGCGGCTGGTGCCGTTGGAGAGCGTGGGGTGGGCCGCGGCGGTGCCGATGATCGTCGGCGGGATCGGCTCCGGTCTCACGGTCTCCCCCAACACGACGCTCACGCTCACCCGCGTCCCGGTGAAGCGGGCCGGCGCGGCCGGCGGGGTGCTGCAGACCGGCCAGCGCCTCGGCTCGGCGGCCGGGATCGCCGTGGTGGGCTCGGTGTACTTCGCCCACCTCGCGAACCGCGGCCCGGCCACCGAGGCTCTCCAGCTGGGCCTGCTCACGTCCGTCGGGTTCATCCTGGTGGCGCTGTGTGTTGCGGTCGCCGATCTGCGCGAGCGGTCGAAGGAGCCGGAGGACGTCTGAGCCCCGGCTGCCGCCGGACCTGGCCCAGTGCCTGCCAGGCCTGGCCCGGGATCTGCTGGGCGGCCACCGCTTCCATCACCGAGAGCACGGTCGACGTCGGCACGACCTTCGACAGCTTCAGACCCGCGGACTGGAACACCGCGGCGGCTCCGGCTCGGTGCGTGGCGCCGGGCGGGCGGATCCTAGCCGTGGACGCGGTGGTTCCGCCGGGCAACGCACCCCATCAGGCCAAGGCGCTCGACCAGCTGCTGATGGCGGCCCTGGTGGGCCGGGAACCGGTCGTGCAGGATCCGGGGAGGCGATCGGGGCGCGCGGAAGCGGACCGGGAGCGGGCAACGGGCATGGGGCCCGGCCTCGGCGTGTGCCTTGCCGCCTTGCGGCTTCCGGGTTACAGCACGGCGCTTACGACTCGTGGCTTACGACTCGTGGCTTACGACCGGCGGCGGGGCTTTCCGCGTTTCGCGGGCTTGGCGGACTGGGTGCGCTTGGGTCCGCCGGCCCGGCCCTGTGCGCCACGGCTTGCCGCGGTCGCCTTCTGCGGCCGTTTGGGCTGCGACTGCGAGGCCCGCGACTCCTGGGGCGTCTGTTCGGGCTGGCGGCCGCGTGTGCTGTTGACCGTGCGGCCGCGGACGATGCCGATGAAGTCCTCGACCAGGTCCGTGGTGGCTTCCTCGGGCCAGGACAGGGCCACGGTCGACTGAGGGGCGTCGGTGAGCGGCCGGTAGGTGAGGTCCCGGCGGTGGTGGAGACGGGCCAGCGACTGCGGGACGACCAGGAGGCCGACGCCGGCGGCGACCAGTTCGACGGCGTCCTCGGTGGTGGCCGGGCGCTCGAAGGCGGGCTCGCCGGGCGGTGCTTCCCAGTCGAAGACGTCGTCCAGAGGGTGGAAGACGACCTCGTCGGCGAGTTCGGCGACGGTGACCTCCTCGGCCGCCGTGATCACGTGGTCCTTGGGTACGACGACCACCGTGGCCTCGGTGTAGAGGGGGATCGCGCTGAAGAACGTACGGTCCACCGGGAGCCGCACGAAACCGGCGTCCGCGTCGCCCGCGCGCAGCATGTCGGACGCCTCCGCAGCGGTGACCTGGTGGAGGCTGAGGGGGACGTCGGGCAGGCGCTCGTTCCAGATCCGTACCCATTTGGCGGGCGTCACGCCGGGGACGTACGCGAGCCGGAACGACGGTGTTTCCTCCGAGCCTGTCACCAGGCCAGGTTAACCGGCCGGGGGCGGCGGCCCCGCATCGGCCGTGGTCGGCGCTTTCGTACCCGGCCGATACCCTTGACCTCATGAGTTCGCACCAGACCACCCAGACGATGAAGCCCGCGACCGCGGCCAAGAAGCTGGGTGTGTACCTGCCCGCCACGCCCGCCGCCTTCCAGGAGGGTGCCGTCTCACGCGCCGAGCTGACCGAGCTCCAGGCCGACCCGCCCGAGTGGCTGCGCGAGCTGCGGGCCAACGGGCCGCACCCGCGTCCGGTGGTCGCGGAGAAGCTGGGCGTGTCCATCGCGGGGCTGGCGCGCGGCGGGGTGACGGAGCCGCTCACCACCGAGCAGATCGAGGAACTCAAGCGCGAGCGGCCCGAGTGGCTGGAGAAGGAGCGCGCCACGCAGGCCGAGGTCCGCAAGGAGGGCGCGCGCCTGAAGAACCTGATGCGGGAGAAGGAGGCTGGGCAGGGCTGAGGTCCTCGCCCACGTGACCTTCCTACGGCCCCGGTCCAGGCGTGACCGCCTGCGGACCGGGGCCGTTCCCGTACCTCGCCGTACGCCTCTCAGCCATCCCCGCTGCCCCCGCTGAACTGTGCTTTTCGCCCGTCGTTGAGGACCGCGAAGGGCGTTGTCAGTGGTCTCCCCTGCGGCCGATATCCTCGACGGGTTGCTCGCCGCCGCGGCGGAACGCTCACGCGACGCCTTCGCCCGGCCGCTTCCGGCGGACACGGGCCGGTTCGCCCGGGCCTGGATGACCGCGGCGCGCTACGCGGACGAGGTGGACCGTGCGCTGTGCGCCGCGGCCTGGGACGGGTGACCGGGCCGACGACCGGATGTGGGCCGCCACTCCCCCGTGCCGGCGGCCCTCATCACCGGAGTCGTCGGACCCGATCTCGGTGCCCGGTTGAAGCATGCGACAGCGGGCTGTCGTGTGGGTATGCGTATAACTGCGTACGGCAAGGGCAGAGAGGAACACGTGTCACACCGGCTGGACAGGGCCTACGAACGCCTCACCGGGCTGGCCGTGGCCGCGTTGAACGAGCGCGAGCCCGAACGGCTGTGGCCACTGCTCGCCGACGCGCTGGCCGACCTGTGCGGCGGAGAGACGCTGATCTACAAGCTGGACGACTGGAACGAGGGCGAGGGCACACTCGGTATGTCGGCCGCTGCCGCCGCCGAGTTGGGCCGGCTCGGCGACGAGGCACTGAGCGTGCTGCGCTCGGGCTACCCGTTCGCCCACCACTACGCGGCCGGCCTCGGCCGTGCCCCCGTCACGGCCCGTCAGCTCGCACGGGAGGCCTGGAAGGCGAGCAAGACCGCGCGGATCCTCGGCCGTTCCCTGGACCTGGACCAGGTCCTGGCGCTCCCGCTGCCCGGGACGGTCGCGCCGATCACGGGCTGTCTGGTCTACCGCTCCGGCGCGGACTTCACCGACGACCACCTACGGACCGCCGAGCGCGCCCAGCCGCTGCTCGCCGCCGTGGAACAGCAGCGCCAACTGCTGGAACAGTGGCGCAGGTTGGCCGCGAACGCCGGTGAGCCGGAGGAAATCGCGGCTGACTGCGCGCTGACGCCCCGTGAACTCACCGTCCTGCTCCTGCTCACCGACGCCCTGACGGCGGACGCGATCGGCCGGCGTCTGGGCATCTCGGCCCGCACGGTGCACAAACACGTCGAGAACATCTACCGCAAACTCGGCACCCGCGACCGTCTCAGCACGGTCCTGCACGCCCAGCGCCTGGGCCTGGTACCCGCACCCGACCGGTCGGAGGGCAGAAGGCGTCCGCCGGGCCATGGACGTTCGCCGGGCCGCGGGCAGCTACAGGGCAGCAGGCGGCCACCGGAGGATCACGACGGCCGGTAGCCGGAGGATCACAAAGGCCGGTAGTCCGAGAGCCAGCCGGTGGGCACCACGATGGAGACCACGTCTCCGGAGGCCGCCCGGCCCAGCCACACCGACCAGGTTCCGTCGCCCCCGGTGCAGAAGGTCACCAGGTCGCCGCCGGTCTTCTCGTCGGCGACCCGCAGGGTGCCGGTCCTGACCTCCTCGACTCCGCCGTCGCCGTCCCCGTCGAAGTAGCGCCGAAAGGTCCCGGCCAGCGTGTCCCAGCCGGAGGCGTCGGCGAAAGAGCCCTGTGCCGCGTCGGTGCCGAATCCGTAGGCATGGCCGTCCAGCAGCAGCCGGGGGTCCTCGCCCTCCCCGAGTCCCAACTCCCAGGTGACCGCCGGTTCGTCGGAGATGAGCAGTCGTATCAGGGGTTCTTCCGACACCGCGAAGGGTTCACCGTGGTAATCGCCCTCGCCGACGAGCACGGCCGTCTGCAGAGGGTATTCCCCGGGCGGGATACGCTCGGTGAGTTCCCTGGGAGTGCCGGTCAAGGGGTCGGCGACCACCAGCCGGCCGCTGGGCACCCGGAGCGTGGTGACGTCCTCGACCCGGTCGACGGTCACCTCGCCCTCGTTCTCGGTGACGAAGCTGTCGCAGGCGAACCGGTTGCCCGGCTTGAGGAGTTCCTGCACATCGAACTCCGGCCGGTACGGCCGGGGCGCTCTCCACAGGGATGCCGGCGGCTCCGGTCCGTCGCCGGTCCCGTCCGGATCGGCAGCCGGGGACTCGTCCCGGCCACGGGCGGTACCGACGCCGAAGGCCTCCCGGGGAATCCACCACTGTGCTTCCGGCAGTTCCCTCCAGCCGTGCCGGGTCGAGCCGGCATCGGCCTGTTCCTGGACGATGTACTCGGCCTTGTCGCCGGGCGTCAGATTGAGCGTGGTCCGCCAGGCGTCGCGGGCCCGGTCGGGCTGGTCCGGTGTGGCGTAGCGCCGCTCCACGACCTGCCGTACGAACAGACGGCCCGGTTCCAGCAGCCGCAGGTCGTACTCGCGGGTGCGGCGCCCCGACTCGTCGTACATCCAGTGCCCGACGTGGTGGTCGGACCAGGCCACGAGGTACACCGCCACGGGTTCGGGCCGTCCCGGCTCCCGGTGGATCACCACATACGGTTCGCCCTCGTCGTTCCGCCGCCGTGCCCCCGCCGCCGAGAGCGGCCGGTACGCGCGGCGGGTCTCGGCATCCCAGCCCTCCGCGTACGAGATGTCCACCATGGTCATGTTCCCCACCCGATCCGCCGTGATCCGTCCGTGCGACCGCTGTGGAAAAACCGTACCGACCGCCACTGACAACAGCGGTTCGAGGAGCCCTGGGGGCCGGGAAATTGCGTGGACGACGGCGCCGGCCGCCCGGCAGAGTGGCCGCCCATGACGAGCAGTGAGCTGTGGAGCCGCGCCGAGGCCGACCGCTACGACGCCGAGGAGACCGGGATGACCTCGGCCGCCGTGCTCGGGCCGACCGTCGACTTCCTCGCCGAACTCGCCGGAGACGGCAGGGCGTTGGAGTTCGCCATTGGAACCGGCCGGGTCGGTGTCCCGCTCCGGGAGCGCGGGGTGCCCGTGGTGGGCATCGAGCTCTCCGAGCACATGGCGGCCGTTCTGCGCCGCAAGGTCGACGCCAGGACGCTGCCGGTGGTGATCGGGGACATGGCGACGACCACCGTGCCCGGCGAGTTCTCCCTGGTCTATCTCGTCTACAACACGATCTCGAACCTGCTCACGCAGGACGAGCAGGTCGAGTGCTTCCGCAACGCGGCCCGGCATCTGGCGCCCGGCGGCCGGTTCGTGATCGAGCTGGGCCTGCCACCGCTGCGGCTGCTGCCGCCCGGCCAGGTCGCGGTGCCGTTCGACGTCTCCGCGGGGCACATCGGTTTCGACACCTTCGACCTGGTCGGGCAGATCCTCGTCTCGCACCACCTCACCCGCGACGGCGAGGACGGCCGCTACCGCCGCGGCGACTCCCGGCACCGGTACGCGTGGCCGGCCGAGCTGGATCTGATGGCCAGGATCGCGGGGCTCGAACTGGAGCGTAGGGTCGCCGACTGGGACGGTTCCCCGTTCGCACAGGACTCGACGAAACACATCTCCGTCTGGCGCAGGCCGGCGTAGCGGATCCCGGCTCTCGGCCCGACAGCGGAAGGGACCGGTGACGATTGACCGCTGAGCCGGGTGGCGGCTCGGTGCAAGCGCCCCCGCCGGATGGCCGTTCGGCAGCGGTTCGCTGTCCTGGCTGATCGAGGCCGGCGGCGGCACGGATCTCGCCTCCGGACCCGGAGACCCAGGCGCGGACAGCCCGTCACACGGTGACTCGGGGTGGAAGGGCTCAGCGTGCGCGCCTTCACGACAGGTCGATGAGAGCCGAGTTCCCCTTGTACCGGTCGGGTGAGACGCCGTCCTCGTCCGGCCCTGGCCTGGCCATTCCGGACGGCCGGGATCAGGCGCCCGCAAGGAAGGAGAGACGCACCTTTCGTTCGGGATTGTCCTTGTTCGTGTCGACCAGGCACACCGACTGCCAGGTGCCTAGTCCCAGGTGGCCGTCGATCACCGGAAGGGTGGCGTGCGGGGGCACCAGCGCCGGGAGGACGTGGTCGCGGCCGTGGCCTGGGCTGCCGTGCCGGTGCTGCCAGCGGTCGTCGGCGGGGAGCAGGGTGTGCAGGGTGGCCAGCAGGTCGTCGTCGCTGCCGGCGCCGGTCTCGATGACGGCGATCCCGGCCGTCGCGTGCGGCGTGAAGATGTTCAGCAGGCCGTCACGGCCGGCCGCGGCCTCGCGCAGGAAGGCCTCGCAGTCGGCGGTCAGGTCGACGACCCGCTCGCGGGTCCCGGTGGCGACTTGGAGCACTCGTGTGGTGAAGGCATCCGACATGCCCTCATCCTCGCCCATCCGCCCATCCGCCCATCCGCCCATCCGCCCATCCGCCGGGCCACCGGGCCGCGGGTGCGAGCGACCGGGGCGGGAAGATCCCCGCCCGGCACCCTGTTGGTAGAAGCGTGAACAACGTGCGCGAGGTCGATGTAGTCGTCATAGGCGCTGGTCAGGCCGGTCTGTCCAGCGCCTATCACCTGCGGCGCACCGGCTTCGAGCCGGACCGCCACTTCGTGGTCCTGGACCACTCCCCCGCCCCGGGCGGCGCCTGGCAGTTCCGGTGGCCTTCGCTGACGTACGGCAAGGTCCACGGGATGCACGCACTGCCGGGCATGGAGCTGACCGGGGCCGACCCGGCGCGACCGTCCGCCGAGGTCATCGGTGAGTACTTCGCGGCCTACGAGCGCACCTTCGACCTGCGGGTACGGCGGCCCGTGAACGTCCGCGCGGTGCGCGAGGGCGACGGCGGACGGCTGCTCGTGGAGACGGACGCCGGGGACTGGTCGACACGGGCGCTGATCAACGCCACCGGCACCTGGGACCGGCCGTTCCTGCCGCGCTATCCGGGCCAGGAGACGTTCCGTGGGCGACAGTTGCACACCGCGCAGTACGCCGGGCCCGCGGAGTTCGCCGGGAAGCGGGTGGTGGTCGTCGGCGGTGGGGCCTCCGGCACCCAGCATCTGCTGGAGCTTGCCCCGTACGCGGCCGCCACCCTCTGGGTCACCCGGCGGCCGCCGGTCTTCCGTGAGGGGCCCTTCGACGAGGGCGCGGGCCGGTCCGCGGTCGCGCTGGTGGAGGAGCGGGTGCGGCAGGGACTACCACCGAGAAGCGTGGTCTCGGTGACCGGGCTGCCTCTCAACGATGCCATCCGGCAGGGCCTGAGGGACGGTGTCCTGGACCGGCAGCCGATGTTCGACCGCATCGCTCCGGACGGGGTGGAGTGGCACGACGGCCGGCATACCGACGTCGACGTCATCCTCTGGGCGACTGGTTTTCGCGCCGCTCTCGACCATCTGGCGCCGCTGCGGCTGCGCGAGCCGGGCGGTGGGATCCGCGTCGAAGGGACCCGTTCGGTCGCGGATCCGCGGGTCCACCTCGTGGGGTACGGACCCTCGGCCAGCACTGTCGGCGCCAACCGCGCGGGCCGCGAAGCCGTCCGGGACATCAGGCGGCTGCTCGCAGGGGAGCCGATGGCCGCATGACGTCCCCTTGGATCAGCGAGGTGGCTGCGAGACCGGTTGCGACTGCGGGCCCTTGCTGTTACGCACCGCGTTGAACTCGGCGACATTGCGCTGGTGTTCCGCGTAGTCGGCGGTGAACCGCGTGTCCCCCGGCTTGACCGTGACGAAGTACAGCCAGTTGCCCGGCGTCGGGTTCATCACGGCACGCATGGCGTCCTCGCCCGGGTTGTCGATCGGGGTGGGCGGCAGACCCATGCGCTGGTAGGAGTTGTACGGGTTCTCGATACGGGTGTCGTTCAGCGTGGTGTCGACGGTGGTGCGGTTGAGGGCGTAGTTGAGGGTGGAGTCCATCTGCAGCGGCATGCCGCTCTGCAGCCGGTTGAAGACGACCCGGGCCACCTTCCCCATGTCGGCCTTGTCCGCCGCCTCGGCCTGGACGATGCTGGCGATGGTCACCGCCTGGTGGACATTCAGCGCGTTGCGCTGCGCACCGGCCGCGACGGGCGCCCCGTCGAACCTCTGGTTGGCGGTGTCCACCATGAACCGCAGCACGGACTGCGGGGTCGCACCCTTCTCCAGGGGATAGGTGGCCGGGAAGAGATAGCCCTCCGGGTTGCCCCCGGCGTCGCCGGGCAGGTGCAGGCCCGCGGTGCCGACGGACCTCTTGGTGCTGCCGACGGGGAGGTCGAGCGCCTTGTCGACGGCGTCGTAGACCTGGGACGCCCGCCAGCCTTCCGGGATGACCAGGGTGGCGGGCCCGGCGGGCGCGCCGTGGACCAGGGACAGCAGCGGCACCGTCACGGCGGCGCCCGCCACGACGACGCCGGCGGCAACGAGGAGGAGCCTGCCGCGGCGCGTCAGCCGGATCGTCTTCCGTCGAATCGACCTCGGTCGGATCGCGTTCCGCCGGATCGGTTTCCGTGGCGGAGTGTTCGTCTGCATGCAGGCACGTTAGCCCGCGTACCGCTACAAACCCGGCATATCTTCAGTTTGTCCGCTCCACGTTGCCGACTCCAGCTCGCCGACTCCAGCTCGCCGACTTCAGCTTGCCGGTGGAGTCACCCACTGACGCTCCCGGTCGCCCCGCCGGCGCCCCGGCCGTCTCGCCGACTCCCACTGGGCCGCCTCGCCGGTTCCGGCCGGCTGCTCCCCCGCCGTCTCCACTCGGGCGTCCCGGCGCACCAGCGCCGCGTACCGTCCGTCGAGTTCGAGCAGTTCCTCGTGGGTGCCCCGTTCGGCCACCTGTCCGGAGTCGAGGACGACGATCTGGTCGGCGCCGCGGATCGTGGACAGCCGGTGGGCGATGGTGACGGTCGTCCGGTTGGCCGACAGGGCGTCGATGGCGTCCTGTACGGCGTGTTCGGTGCGGGTGTCCAGGGCGCTGGTCGCCTCGTCGAGGATGAGGACCGGCGGGTCGCGCAGGATGGTGCGCGCGATGGCCAGCCGCTGCTTCTCACCGCCCGAGAAGCGGTGACCGCGTTCACCGACGACGGTGTCGTAGCCGTCGGGCAGTGCGGCGATGTGGTCGTGGATCTGGGCCGCGCGGGCGGCAGCGTGGAGTTCCTCGTCAGTGGCGTCCGGCTTGGCGAAGCGCAGGTTGTCGGCGACCGAGGCGTGGAAGAGGTACGTCTCCTGGGAGACGACGCCGACCGCGCGGGCGAGGGTGTCGAAGTCCAGGTCACGGACGTCGACGCCGTCCAGGGTGACCCGGCCGCCGGTGACGTCGTAGAGCCGGGGAACCAGGTAGCCGAGCGTGGACTTGCCGGCGCCGGTCGGGCCGACGACCGCCAGGCTGCCGCCGGCCGGGACGGTGAGGTCGATGCCGTCGAGGACGGGCCCGCTCTTGTCGTCGTAGCGGAACTCGACCTTCTCGAAGCGCACCTCGCCCTTCACCCGGTCCAGGTGGACCGGCTCGTCCCGCTCGGTGATGTCGATGGGCAGGTCGAGGTACTCGAAGATGCGCTGGAAGAGGGCGAGCGAGGTCTGGATCTGGACGCCGGTCTGCAGCAGGCTCACGGCCGGGCGGAACAGGCCCTGCTGAAGGGAGACGAAGGCGACGATGGTGCCCAGCGAGATCTGCGGGCCGCCCAGCTGGAGGGCCATGCCGGCGGTCCAGTAGATGACGGCGGGCATCGCGGCCATCACTATCGTGATCACGGCCATGCGCCAGCGGCCGGCCATGTTCGAGCGCACTTCCAGGTCGACGAGCTGCTCGGACTCGTCGGCGAAGGAGGAGGTGAGCGAGTCGGCGCGGCCCATGGTCCGGCCGAGCAGGATGCCGCTGACGGAGAGCGACTCGGTGACCGTGGCGGCCATTGCGGCCATCTGCTTCTGGCGCTGGGTGGTGATCTTCTTGCGCTCGTTGCCGACCCGGCGGCTGATCCACACGAAGGCCGGGAGCAGGACCATCGAGACGATGGTGAGCCGCCAGTCGAGAGCGATCATCGCGACGATCGTGGCGACCACGCTGGTCAGGTTGGAGACCAGGGAGGTGGCCGTCGAGGTGACGGTGGCCTGCATCCCGCCGATGTCGTTGGCTATGCGGGACTGGACCTCGCCCGTGCGGGTGCGGGTGAAGAACGCGAGCGACATGCGCTGGAGGCGGCCGTACACGGCGGTGCGCAGGTCGTGCATGACGCGCTGGCCGACGGTGGTCGATATCAGCGTCTGCAGTACACCGAAGACGCTGGTGAGAACGGCGCTGAGGATCATGCCCAGCGCCAGCAGGCCGAGCAGTCCGGTGCGGCCCTGCGGGATCGCGGTGTCGAGGATCGCCTTCAGAAGGAAGGGCGTGGCGACCGAGACCAGCGAGGCGGCGCCGACCAGCAGGCCGACGATCGCGAGCCGGCCGCGGTAGGGACGGAAGAGGGCGAGGATGCGGCGCACCTGGCGGGGCTGCCCGGCCGAAGTGCCGTCGGGGGTCCAGTTGATCTCGTCTCGGGGCATGGCTCCTACGGATGGGTGTGGTGTGTACGGACTGACGGAGCATAGCTCACTGTTACCTATACTCACAATGAACATAGTCCTGATATTGTTCCCGTATGAGCACCCCCGACTCCGACGGCCCGCTCGCCGAGCAGTTGCTACGCCTCACACGCCGGGTGTGGCGGATCCAGAAGCACCATCTGCAGGCGCGCGATCTGGGCGTCACCCCGGCCCAGTCTCGACTGCTGCGCACCCTCGCGCACTACGAGACCCCGCCGCGCATGGCCGACCTCGCCTCACGACTTGAGGTAGTGCCGCGCGCGGTGACGACGCTGGTCGACGGCCTGGAAGCGAGCGGCAAGGTGTGCCGGGTGCCGGATCCGACGAACCGCCGGGTGACCCGGATCGAGATCACGGACGAGGGGCGCGAGACCCTGCGCGAACTGCGGGCGGCGCGGAGGTCCGCCGCCGAGGAGATCCTGGCTCCACTGTCGCAGGAGCAGCGGGAGGTGCTGGGCGGCCTGCTCGACACACTGGTCGACGGGACGGCGGCCACGAAGCGCTGCTGAGACCTGACGAAGCGGCTCCCCTCCGGGATTCCGGGATTCCGGGATTCCGGAGGGGAGCCGCTTTGCTTCTGTACGTCAGCCTTCGGACACGGGCTCCCTGGCCGGCGCCTGCGCGGGCATCTCGGCCTCGGTGACCGCGACCTCACCGCCCAGCACCTTCTTCGCCCGCTCGACGTCCAGCGCGCCCTCCCAGCGGGAGACGGCGAAGACGGCGACGCAGTTGCCGAGCAGGTTGGTGACGACACGCATCGAGTCCATGATGCGGTCGACCCCGAGCAGCAGGGCGACGGCACCGGCCGGGATCGCCCCGAGCGAGGAGGCGGTCGCGGACAGCGCCAGGAAGGCCGAGCCGGGGATGCCGGCCATGCCCTTGCTGGTGAGCATCAGCACCAGGACCACGGTGATCTGCTGACTCAGGCTCAGGTCGACACCCACGGCCTGGGCGATGAACAGGGTGCCGATGGAGAGGTAGAGCGAGGCGCCGTCGAGGTTGAAGGAGTACCCGGTGGGCAGCACCAGGCCCACGGCGTCGTCGCGGGCGCCGGCCCTCCGCAGCTTCTGCATCACTCGCGGCAGCACGGACTCCGTGGAGGCGGTCCCGAGCGCGAGCAGCATCTCCTCACGGATGTAGCGGAGGAATTTCCAGAGGCTCAGCCCGGTGACCGTCCGAAGGGCGACGGCGAGGAGCGCGACGAAGAGGGCGGCGGCCGCGTAGCACAGGACGATCAGCTTGGCGTAGGTCTCGATGACACCGAGGCCGTACTGGCCGATCAGGACGGCCATCGCGCCGAAGACGGCGATCGGGGCGAGGCGCATCACGAAGCCGACGATCGCGAAGATGATCTCCTGGGCCTGCTCGATGGCCGACAGCACCTGCGGCACCTTGGTGTGGCCGAGGTGGAGCAGGGCCGCACCCACCAGGCAGGCCAGGACGAGCACCTGGAGCAGGGAGTTCTCGGCGAAGGCGCCTATGAAACTGGTGGGCAGCGCGTCGAGGATGAACTCGGTCGTCGAGGGCAGCGAGCCGCCGCCCGTCTTCGCGTCGACCGCCTTGGCGCTGAGGGCGGCCGGGTCGACATGCATCCCCGAGCCGGGCTGGACGACGTTGGCGGCGACCAGCCCGATGACCAGCGCGAGCGTGCTCGCCACCTCGAACCAGACCAGGGCCTTGAGCCCGATCCGCCCGAAGGCCCTCAGGTCACCGGCCTTGGCGATGCCGACGACGACCACGCAGAACACCAGCGGCGAGATGATCGTCTTGATGAGCCGGGTGAAACCGTCGCCGAGCGGCTGAAGGTCCGAGGCGAAGCCGGGCCACAGCTTCCCGACGACGATTCCGAGCACGATCGCGCAGGCGACCTGCGCGAAGAGGGGGGTACGCAGTATGCGTGCGACGCGTCGCGGCAGGGACGGTACGGACTGCGGCACGGGCACTCCTGGAGGGGGGCGTCGACTCGCCGAAGCCGAGCGGGACTTCTGCGATACGGAAAGCGGTTTCCGTGTCGATCACTCTTGAGGCCTTCTTGATCCTTTCCGAAACCACCGTGTATCAGCCGTGTAAATCACGTGCCGGGTGACGCGTCGCACACAACTCGGCTCAGCAGCCGCTGCGATCCTCCGTCAGCACCCCCTGTTCGGTGGCCAGCGAACGGTCGTAGCACCCGCCGGGCCCGTACAGCCGGTAGCGCTCGCTCGACGTGCCGACCGCGTGCCGCTGGTCGCGCGGCACATCGAGGGTGTACGTCGCGTCACCGCGGTAGGTGTCGTCCAGTCGCGACCAGCCGCCCGCGGGCCCGGTGACCGCCGCCCGGTCGCCGAGGGTGAGTTGGGTACGCAGCCGGTTGTCGGTGCCGATGGTGGTGGCGCCGTTCATCGTGTACGTCCGGTGAGTGCGCGTCGCGCGGGGCGCGCCACCCGCCTTCACGGTGACGTCCTGGTCGTCCGTCCAGGTGGCGTCGAGCGCGTCGGTCGTTTCGCCGTCGTTCCAGCGGTGCGCCGAGGTGTTGGCCAGTGTCCGGCTGACGGTGGTGGTCACCCTGCCGTGCGAGGTGTCGACGTATCCGGAGACGGTGAGCCGGTGCCCGGCGTCGGTGTCGACCCGGTACTCCCCCGAACCCGGTGTGTAAACCGAGGAGTTGACGGGCTCGGAGGCCTTGGCCTCGGTGAGCTTCCCGGTGACGTGGGCGCGGTGCGCGTCCTGCCAGACCAGCACGTTCACGGGAGCGCTCCAGCCGGCCTGACCCTCGGGCACCCCGGCGACGGAGACCTCGACCTGGTGTGGGCGACCGTCGTCGAGCAGTCCGGCGAACGGCGTCAGGTCGTATTCGATCGGCTTGACATCGAAGGCGCGGGGGCCCGGAACGACGTACCAGAGGAAGGGGTTGGACCAGCCGCCGGTCCATACGTTCGGGAACGGCGAGGCGACTCCGGCCAGTTGGCCGTCGACCTTGATCTGCACCTCCCGGTAGGGTCCCTTGTCCGCCTTGCAGGAGTACGACGCCAAGTCGGCCACCGTCAGATACCAGAACTCCTCGCAACCGCCGCCGGATCCGGTGGCGTACACCTCGGCGACGATGCGCTCGCTGTTGCGCGGGGTGGTGAGGGTGGTACCGCGGTCCAGGGTGAGCACCTTGTCGGGGACGGTGGCCCGGGGGCGTCCTTCGTAGAAGGTGAGCGTGGCCTTGACGTCGATCACGCCGGTGTACGTGTCGTCGACGACGTTGCCAATGAGCATCTCGACGTCCTGCGCGCCGCGGAAGGTGTCGCTGTAGCGGGTGACGTCCTTCTCCACGTGCCACTCGATGCCGTCCGGCGAGGGCTCGGGGGTGGAGGTGCGCAGCACCTCGACGCCTCCGACGTGCAGATAGCCGAGCCGGTCGTACTGACGGCCCTTCACCTTGCCGTCGAGCCGCAGCACCACCTTGCTCCACCGGTCGCCACAGCCCTGGGGTGGCGTATAGGTGCCGCTGTACGGCGTGAAGTCACGGAACTGGGCCTGGGCCAGGTTGACTTGGCAGGACTTGGCACCCTTGGGCACGGACACCGGCGGGGCGGCGGTCACCGGGTCGTGCCAGTCGGTGCCGAACTCCGCCGGGACGTCGGCGGCTACGGCGGCGGGGGCACCCGCACCAAGGAGCGCGCTCGCCAGGAGGGTCGCCCCGGCAAGCATGGACATGACGATCGGTCTTCTCATGGCCGGTGTTCTACGGGGAGTTGACCGCCGGCCGCAACGGGGAGACCGGCCGACCACCCCCTGACCCGTGCGGACGCACACCGGCTGCACATATGATGCTATAAGCGGATCTTGCTGCCACAGTGCTCCCATGGAGATCACGACCGCTCACGTCCGTCGCACGGCCCTCGCCCTCGCCCTCGGCGGTGCCGTCGCCCTCACCTGCGACGCCGTGCTCGCCGGCCTCCCGCACCGGAACCACGACTCCCCCGCCCCCGGCCCCTCGGCCGCCTCCTCCGGCCCTGCCTCGGCCCCGGCCCCCGGCGCACCGGGCATCGGCGACCCCCTGATGCCGCTGGACGGCAACGGCGGTTACACGGTGCGCCGTTACACGCTCGACTTCGACTGGCGGGCGCCCGAGACGCCGTTCGAGGCCGGCACCACCATCAGCGCCACCGCCACCCAGGCCCTGTCCCGCTTCGACCTGGACTTCGCGGGCAACACCCTCCACAAGGTCACCGTCGACGGCGCGCCGGCCGCCGCCGTCCGGGACGGCGACGAACTCGTGGTCACACCCGCCCGACCGATCCCGCGCGGCAGCACCTTCGCCGTCCGCGTCACCTACACCGCCGACCCCACCCAGCGTCGGCAGCGCGGCGACGCGATCCGGGAGTACGGCTGGGTGCCCACCGCCGACGGCACCCTGCTCTGTCTGCAGCCCGACGGCGCCAAGCTGGTCTTCCCGGTCGACGACCACCCCAGCCTGCGGGCGCCGGTAACCTTCCGCATCACCACCCCCGCGGGGCTGCGCGCGGCGGCCAACGGCCGGCTCGTCGACCGCGTCCAGCGGCCCGGCGGACGCGTTCGCTGGACGTACGACTCCGAGGAGCCCATCGCGGCACAACTGGTTCAGGTCGCGATCGGGAGATTCGCGTTCGTCGACAGCACGGGCCCGCGCGGACTGCCCGTCCGGGACGTGGTACCTGACGGCCTGGTCGCGGAGACCGAGGCCGACCGCTCGCTCACCCCGGAGCACCTCGCCTGGCTGGAACGGCGGCTCGGCCCGTACCCGTTCCGCCGCTACGGCGTGCTGGTCGGGGACACCGATCTGCCGGTGGCGCTGGAGACGCAGTCGCTCTCCGTCGTACCGAAGGACGACCTGCTGGGCGACCAGGTCGACGCCGAACGCAATCTGGTCCACGAGCTGACCCACCACTGGACGGGGGACAGCGTCGCCATCCGGCGCTGGTCCGACCTGTGGCTGAGTGAGGGTCATGCCCGTTTCTACGAGCGGCTGTACTCCGCCGAGCACGGCGGCGTCGGCATGGAGGACGCCATGCGGGCGGCGTACGAGCAGCACGA
This sequence comes from Streptomyces sp. NPDC096040, assembly GCF_040303265.1. Lineage (NCBI taxonomy): Bacteria > Bacillati > Actinomycetota > Actinomycetes > Kitasatosporales > Streptomycetaceae > Streptomyces > Streptomyces sp. NPDC096040. The sequence goes on along the minus strand of NZ_JBEOTA010000016.1, from coordinate 33,585 downwards.
CCAGTGGCGCCACGACGACGGAGCCCCCGCCGAGCCGACGGAGCCGACACTCTTCAAGGTGATGCGGTACGACGGCTCGGCGCTGGTGCTGTACGCCCTGCGGGAGAAGGTCGGTGACGAAACGTTCGACCGGATCGAGCACACCTGGGTGAACAGGTACCGGGGCCGTGCGGCCGGCACCACGGACTTCGTCGCGCTCGCCTCCGAGGTCGCGGGCGAGGATCTGACGCCGTTTCTGACGCCCTGGCTGTACGGGCCGAAGACCCCACCCATGCCCGGCCATCCCGACTGGCAGGTGGACCCGGTCGAGGACTGAGTCCGGACGGTGTGTGGCTCGCCCGCGACGCCGCCCCCCGGATGTCGATCCGCTGCCGCCGACCGGGTGGCCTCTGCCGGACCGCTGGTCCACCCGGTTGACGTTCGGCGCGCCGTGCCGCGCAGAACACGGAAACGTACGAGGGGTGACGTTAAGGGCAATCCCTTTGCCCTGGTTGCGACGAGCGTGGTTGGAGACCCTCAGCAAGCGGTTGGAGACCCTCCGGTATGAGAAGAACTGTCGCCCCACGTGTGCCCGGCGGCCTGCGGACGTGCCGCCTGACGGCCTGTCTGCTCGCCACGGCCGCGCTGCTGCCACCGCTGCTGATCCTCCCGGCGTCGGGCGCCGACGAGGCGGATGACCAGCGCCTGCAGAACGCCTTCACCGATGCCGCGCGCGAGTTCCATGTGCCGCGCAGTGTGCTCATGAGCGTGTCCTACATGCAGTCGCGCTGGGACTCCCACCCGGGCACCCCCAGCGTCGCGGGCGGCTACGGGCCGATGCACCTGGTGGAGCCCGCCCGCGGCCGCGCCCCGGCACCGGCGGCGGCCCCGCCGGCGCCGAACGGCCGCAAGAACAGCCAGCTCGCGGGGACGGTGTTCGCCTCGGGCGGCCACGCCGTACAGCCGGCGGACCTGGACCGCGCCGCACGGTTGATCAAGGTCCCGGCCGCGGAGCTGCGGACGGACGCCACCTCCAACGTACGCGGCGGCGCGGCCCTGCTGGCCTCCGCCCAACGGCAGCTCGGCAAGCCGCTCAGCAACGACCCGAAGGCCTGGTGGCAGGCGGTGGAACGTTTCCCCGGGACACCTGACGTCACCTCGGCGACGACGTACGCCAACGACGTCTTCACCCTGATCCGCCGGGGAGCACACCGGACCACCGCCGAGGGGCAGGAGGTCACGCTCCCCGCCATGCCCGGAGTCAGCCCGCACCCCGGCCCACAGGTCTCACCACGGCCCAAGGAGGTCGAGTGCCCTCCCGAACTGGCCTGCGACTGGCTGGCCGCGCCGTACGAGGAGATCGACGAGGACGGCGACTACGGCAACCACGACCTTGCCGACCGGCCCCGGGACCAGAAGATCGATTACATCGTCATCCACGACACCGAGTCGACGCTGCCGAACATGTTCAAGACCGTACAGGACCCGACCGAGGCGTCCTGGCACTACTCGGTCCGCTCCAGCGACGGCCATGTCACCCAGCACGTCAGGACGAAGGACGAGGCCTGGCACTCCGGCAGCAAGTTCGTCAACGCCCGCTCGATCGGCATCGAACACGAAGGGTTCCTCACCCACCCGGGCACCTGGTACACGGAGCAGATGTACCGGTCCTCGGCCCGTCTGGTGCGCTTCCTGGCGAAGAAGTACGGCGTCCCGCTCGACCGGCAGCACATCTTCGGCCATGACAACGTGCCGGCTCCGACCGGCGACAGCATCCCCGAGATGCACGAGGACCCCGGCCCCTTCTGGGACTGGCGGCACTACTTCGACCTGCTCGGCGCGCCGCTGAAGGCCACGGCCGGACCGGACAGCGACGTGGTGATGATCCTGCCGGACTACGCCACCCACAAGCCGCGGTACACCGGGTGCGAGGGTGCCGGAAAGCGGTGCCAGCCGCACGGCTCCAGCGCCGTCCGTCTCCACACCGCACCGGCCGAGGACGCCCCGCTGATCCAGGACCCGGGCCGCAGGCCGGACGGCGAGGAGTCCACGGAGGACGTCAGCGACCTCGGTTCGCGTGTCTCCACCGGACAGACCTTCGCCGTCGCCGACCGCAGCGGCGAGTGGACGGCGATCTGGTACCAGGGCAACAAGGCCTGGTTCAAGAACCCCAAGGAGCACCCGACGGCCGTCGGCGCGAGCGGACGCATGGTGACGCCGAAGGAGGGCCTGGACGAGATCCCGGTGTACGGGCGTGCCCTGCCGGAGGAGGAGGCCTACCCGGAGGGAATGGAGGAGGAGGCCGACTCGCCGCTCCCGTACAGCCTCCGGGCGGGCCAGCGGTATGTGACGCAGTCCGGCGTCGGCAGTTCCTACGTCGACAGGTCGTCCTTCTCCGACCTGCCCCAGCCTGTTGTCCTGGGCCAGGAGAGGTACTACGAGATCCAGTTCGGCCACCGGCTCGCCTACGTCCGGGCGAACGACGTGGACCTGGTGCACGCGAGCGCCGGCTCGGCGGGTGCGCCCGAGCAACAGCCCGGCCCCGCCGGCCGGTGACCCCACGGCGCCCGGGGCCTCGCCAGGCCGGCAGGTCCATCCTGTCCCCCATCACCACCACGGGATCGCGGTCCGGGTCGAGCGTGCGGAGCAGGAACCTCATGGCCTCCTCGGAGAGGCCGATGCAGGCCGAAGTGCCGCTGCCGTGGTCGAGGTGCAGCCAGATGCCACCGCCCCGTTCGGCGCCCCAGGGACGGGTGATGTCGTGCGACGGCGCGCCCCGCAGCCGGTTGCAGTCGATGGCGACGACGTAGTCGAAGTCGTGCTGGTGCGCCGGGTCCCAGTAGTACGGGGGCGCGTAGACGTCCTCGCCCTGGGTGTAGGAGAGCCGGGTGCCCGGGTCGGGGAGCACACCGCCCGCGCCGGTGAGGGTGAACACGCCGACCGGGCTGCGTCCGTCGCCCGCGTAGTGATCGGTGGTCCAGCCGTTCCGCCCGTTGTGCGCGAGCCAACTGCCCACCGGCCGCCATCCGTCGTCCTGCAGCCCGTACAGCACGACCGTGGAGTCCGCCGAGTCCTCGCCCTCGCCGTACCCGGCCAGGACCTGACCGGAGTCGGCAGGGATCTCCGCGTGCAGCCGCTCGCCGACGCCTGGCAGCGCGCTCGGGGCGCCGACGGGGACGGCCGGCCTCGGCTGTGCCGGGCGGCCCCTGGGCGCCACCCTTCGCACCGCCGCCGCTGTCCGGTCCCCCGGCACGCTCTCAGGGTCGCCAGGAGGGTTCCGAGCACCACCGCCGTCGCAACGGTCGCACGCCGAACGCTCTTGATCTGCACCCGGTCATCCTGACATCACATACCGGCTCATTGATCTAGTTTCCTGACATCCAGGGCGTGCTGGGCGGCAAGCCCCTGGCCTGAAGACAGCGGATTTCGCTGACCGCCGGGGAAAACCGTTTGATTTCGACCACGCTCCGACGCGAACCTTTCACGGCTTGTCGCCACCTTCCCCCCGACACGAGCCACTGGGACGTCATGCAGATTCAAGATCTTCCGTATTCCGATCCGGGCGTGCCCGACGCACGCTCGGGTCCCCGATTCCTGTGGTGGCTCGGGCGACATCAGCTGGGGGGCCAGCTCAAGGCGCTGGCCTGGGGGGTGCTGCACTTCGTGGCCGTCTCCGCGCTCCCCTTCTGTGTAGGGCTCGCCGTCCAGGCCGTCGTCGACCGCTCCGGCACCCGGCTGGCGCTGACGGGTGGTCTGCTCGTGCTGTGCGGCGCGGCGATCGCCGTCGGCGACACCTTCCTGCACCGCGCCGCCGTCACCAACTGGATCACCGCGGCCGCCCGCGTCCAGCAACTGCTCGCCCGCAAGGCCGCCCAGCTGGGCTCGGCGCTGACCCGGCGGGTGGCGGCCGGCGAGGTCGTCGCCGTCTCCACCGGCGACGTCGAGAAGATCGGCTGGTTCGTCGAGGCTGTCTCCCGGTTCACCGCGGCCGCGCTGACGGTCGTCGTGGTCGGCGTCGGGCTGCTCTTCTACCAGCCCGCGCTCGGCTGGGTGGTCGCCGCCGGGCTGCCCCTGGTGGCGCTGGCCGTGCTGCCGCTGCTGCCCCGGGCGACCCGGCGCGCCGACATCCAGCGTGCGAAGGCCGGCCGGGCCACCGAGCTGGCCTCGGACACCGTGGCGGGGCTGCGCGTGCTGCGTGGCATCGGCGGCGAGGACCTCTTCCTCGACCGGTACCGCCGTGCCTCCCAGGAGGTGCGGCGGGCCGCCGTGCGCAGCGCCCGGATGTGGTCCCTGATCGCCGCCATCCAGGTGCTGGTGCCGGGGCTGCTGCTGATCGCGGTCGTCTGGTACGGCGTCCACCTCGCCCGGCAGGGCCGCGTCACCGTCGGTGAACTGGTCACCGTCTACAGCTCGGTCATGATCCTCAACTACCCGTTGCAGCACTTCACCGAGATCGCCATGGCGTACTCCTTCTCGCGCCCCTCGGCGAAACGGGCCGCCCGGGTGCTCTCCCTGGAACGGGCCACCGACACCGGCGGCTCGCGCGCGGGCGCGGTGCCGGACGGCGACCTGTACGACCCGGACACCGGTCTGCTGGCACCCGCGGGCCGGCTGACCGCCGTGGTCTGCGGCGACCCCGACGCCGCCGGCCACCTCGCCGAACGGCTGGGCGGCCACCCCGCCGAGGCCGCCGCCTCCGTGCTGCTCGGCGGCGTGCCGCTCGACGAACTGCCTCTGGAGACCGCCCGCACCGCGGTGCTCGTCCAGGACAAGGACCCGGTGCTGCTCTCCGGTTCGCTGCGCGAGTTGCTCGACGTGCCGGCCTCCGGCGCCGTGCGAGCAGAGGACGCGCTGTCCGCCGCCCAGTGCGCCGACGTCCTGGAGGCCCTGATCCAGGGCTCGTTGGACGTCTCCGACCCGCTGGACGCCCGGATCACCGAGCGGGGCCGCTCCCTGTCGGGCGGCCAGCGCCAGCGGCTCGCGCTGGCCCGGTCGCTGATCACCGACCCCGAGGTGCTCGTCCTGGACGAGCCGACCTCCGCCGTCGACTCGCACACCGAGGCGCGGATCGCGGAGGGAATCCGCGAGGTGCGGTCCGGCCGGACGACCGTGGTGTTCACCTCCTCACCGCTGCTGCTCGACCGGGCCGACCGGGTCGTCCTCGTCCACGAGGGCGAGGTCGGGGCGGTCGGCTTGCACCGCGAACTGGTCCGCACCGAACCCCGGTACCGGGCGATGGTGACCCGGGAGACGGACGACGAGGCCGCCCTACGGAACCCGAGGGACGAAGACGTCGCGCTGCTAGGCGGCGCGGTCGAGGAGAAAGAGGCCGCGCTGCGAAGCGGCGCGCTGGAAGAGATCGAGGAAAGCGCATGATCGGCGTCGCACCACCGTCGTACGACCCGGCGGCCCCGACGACGGCCACCACCCTGCCCGTCGGCGCCACCTCGACCGTGCGCGCCTACGTGGCCGAACTGTTCCGCCGGCATCGCCGGGCCTTCTCCGCCCTCGTCATGGTCAACACGGTGGCCGTGGTCGCCTCCATGGCCGGCCCGTACCTGCTCGGCGGGCTCGTCGAGCGGGTCTCCGACGGTGCCCGTGAACTCCATCTGGGCCTGACCATCGGCCTGTTCGTACTCGCGCTCGCGGTCCAGGCGGTCTTCGTGCGCGAGGTCCGGCTGCGGGGTGCCGTGCTCGGCGAGCGGATGCTGGCCGACCTGCGCGAGGACTTCCTCGTCCGGTCCGTCGGGCTGCCGCCGGGCGTCCTGGAACGGGCGGGCACGGGCGATCTGCTGTCCCGGATCACCACCGACATCGACCGACTCGCCAACGCCATGCGGGAGGCCGTACCTCAGCTGTCGATCGGCATCGTGTGGGTCGTGCTGCTGCTCGGCGGTCTCGTGGTCACGGCGCCGCCGCTGGCCGCCACCGTGCTGCTCGCCCTGCCGATCCTGGTGGTCGTCTGCCGCTGGTACTTCAGGCGGGCGCCCTCCGGCTACCGCTCCGAGGCCGCCGGGTACGCCGCGGTGGCCGCCGCCCTCGCGGAGTCCGTGGACGCCGGGCACACCGTAGAGGCGCACCGGCTCGGCGCCCGGCGTATCGCCCTGTCCGAACGCCGGGTCAAGGAGTGGACGGCATGGGAGCGCTACACGCTGTGGCTGCGGTCGGTGCTCTTCCCGGCCGTCAACGCCACCCACACCGTCGTGCTGGGCTCTGTGCTGATGATCGGCGGTGTCTTCGTCCTCGACGGCCGGCTCGACGTCGGCCAGCTGACGACGGGCGCGCTCATCGCCCAGATGCTCGTCGAACCGGTCAACCTGATCCTGCGCTGGTACGACGAGGTCCAGGTCGCCCAGGTGTCGCTGGCCCGCCTGGTCGGCGTCCGGGACATCGAACCCGACGCAGGTGACGCCTCGCTGGCTCCCGAGGGCCGGGAGGTGTACGCGGACGAGGTCCGCTTCGGCTACCTGCAGGGCGTCGACGTGCTGCGCGCGGTCTCCCTGGAGGTCGCGCCCGGCACCCGGCTGGCCCTGGTCGGCCCGTCGGGCGCGGGCAAGTCCACGCTGGGCCGGCTGCTCGCCGGCATCTACGCGCCCCGCGACGGCCGGATCACCCTCGGTGGCGCGGAGCTGTCCCGGATGACCGCCGAACGGGTCCGCTCCCATGTCGCCCTCGTCAACCAGGAGCACCACGTCTTCGTGGGCTCCTTGCGTGACAACCTGCTGCTCGCCCGGACCGGCGCCGAGGACGCCGAGCTGTGGGCGGCCCTGGGTGCCGTCGACGCGGACGGCTGGGCGCGGGCCCTGGAGCAGGGCCTGGACACCGAGGTGGGCTCCGGCGGCCTCACGCTGACCCCGGCGCAGGCCCAGCAGATCGCGCTGGCCCGGCTGGTGCTGGCCGACCCGCACACCCTCGTCCTGGACGAGGCGACCTCGCTCCTCGACCCGCGCGCGGCCCGCCACCTGGAACGGTCCCTGGCCCGGGTCCTCGACGGCCGCACCGTGGTCGCCATCGCCCACCGGCTGCACACCGCCCATGACGCGGACGTCATCGCCGTGGTGGAGAACGGCCGGATCAGCGAGCTCGGCAGCCACGACGAGCTGGTGACGGCCGACGGTGCCTACGCGGCGCTGTGGCGGTCGTGGCACGGGTGACGGGCCTCGGCACGGGGTGCGCGCCGCAGGTCGCGCCCCGTGCCGTTGCGCGGGTACGAGCAGGGGTGGAAGGCTGGATAGCGGCACCGGTTCGGGGACGGGCCGGGAACCGCAGGGTTCGCGGCGTGTGAGACCCGTGCCGCGCGTGCCGGCGGCCCGCCCCTCGGACCGCCGCCTCACTCCCTGGAGGTAGCCGTGACCACCGCCGACGGATGGGGGGACGACGTCTACCAGCCCGACGGATCCGAGATCCGCGAGGACACCGGACTGCTCGACGTGGAGGACACGCTGGAGTCCGACGGCGTCAGCGATCCCCTGGACCGGGGCTGGTCGCCGCCCGAGCGGCCGTGGGCCGTGGAGCACACCGGGGTGACGGCGGCGGAGGGCCACCGGGGCGAGACCCTGGACCAGCGGCTCGCCGAGGAACTGCCCGATCCGGCCGCCCCCGACGGCGACGGCATCGGCGACTGCCAGGGCAGCGACGGAGAACTCCTGGACAACGAGGTCGGCGATCTGCGCTCCGGCCGCCTCGTGGCACCCGACGAAGGGACCCACGAGGACGACGAGAACGGTCTCGTCGCCACCGACGTCGGCATCGACGGCGCCGGGGCCTCCGCCGAGGAGGCCGCGATGCACATCGTCGACGAGGACATCACCTACGGCTGACGCCGGACCCCCTTGCCCGACCGCCCTGTCCGCCCTGTCCGCCCTGTCCGAGGAGCCGCCATGCAGCAGGACAAGCACCCCGACTACCACCCCGTGGTCTTCCGCGACCGCGCCGCCGGATACGCCTTCCTGACCCGGTCCACCGCGACCAGCGACCAGACCATCGACTGGGACGACGGCCAGACCTACCCGGTGGTCGACGTGGAGATCTCCTCCGAGAGCCACCCCTTCTACACCGGAAAGGCCCGCACGGTGGACTCCGAGGGCCGCGTCGCCGCGTTCGAGCGACGCTACGGCGGTGGCTCGGGGAAGACCGGCTGACCCGGTGGACCCCGCGGTCAGATGACGTTCAGGGCGGCGGCGCAGCCTATGCCGCCCAGCACCATGAACACGGGCATCAGCACCTTGAGCTCGACCCAGCTGCCCGCGCGGAACCGCATCACCTTCGGCGGGCCCAGCGGGTACCAGCGCTTGCGGCCGATCGGGACGGGCCACAGGATCGGGCAGCCGGAGACGGTCAGCGCGTCCCCGATGTCGTGCACCAGCGCTCCCAGCACCACCGGCAGCCCCAGCCACAGGTACTCCTGGCCGGGCTGGGTGAACAGCCAGTCCGAGCCGTTGCCCGGCTTGTCCAGGGTGCCCGCCAGGATCCAGGCGCTGGTCGCCGCCAGCAGCCACACCAGCACGTCGCTGCTGGAGCCGCGGGCCGCTCGCCACAGCAGGCCTTCGATGGCCAGCACCATGTGCGCGAAGAGAATCGCCAGCACCGCCCAGCGGCCGCCGAGGATCGCGGCGGCCGAGCAGCCCGCGCCGATCAGCGCCGCCCACACCCAGGTGTGGGTCAGCGTTCGGTGGCCGCCGGAGCGGCGCGGGTCGCCCGGCTTCCGCGTCGCCTTGTAGACGGCGTACGACAGCTTGTCCACGATCTCGCACAGCCAGCGCGACAGCGGTCCGAAGGCGCGCGAGATGGTGGCGGCCCTGTGGTCGAGGTCCGGGGCGAGTGCGGCGCCGGCGGAGATCAGTGCCCCGACCAGGAGCACCGGCCAGGGCATCCCATGCCCGGCCGCGGCGGCCGCGGCTCCGACGCCGAGCCAGGCAGCGGCTCCCGACAGTGAGTGTGCTGGTCCCATCATGGCCGCTGTCCGCCCCATTCCTCGTATACCGCTGTCCAGTTGACCGGGTGCGATGACGCTCCGTCGGCGACACAGCATAGGGGTCTTGATCTTCGGGCTCGCAGCCGATTCCCCCCTCGGGGGGTGGGCCAGGCAAGATGGGTGCGTGACCCTCATCGATCGACTGCCGCCGACCGCCGACCCCGACGCCCTGTACGAAGCCTTCGAGTCCTGGGCGCAGGAGCGCGGTCTCACGCTCTATCCCCACCAGGAGGAGGCGCTGATCGAGGCGGTCTCCGGGGCGAACGTGATCGTGTCGACACCGACCGGCTCCGGCAAGAGCATGATCGCCGCTGGCGCGCACTTCGCCGCGCTGGCCCGTGACGAGGTCACCTTCTACACGGCGCCGATCAAGGCGCTGGTGTCGGAGAAGTTCTTCGAGCTCTGCAAGATCTTCGGCACCGAGAACGTCGGCATGCTCACCGGCGACGCCTCCGTGAACTCCGACGCGCCCGTCATCTGCTGCACCGCCGAGGTCCTGGCCTCCATCGCCCTGCGCGACGGCAAGCAGGCGGACATCGGCCAGGTCGTCATGGACGAGTTCCACTTCTACGCCGAGGGCGACCGCGGCTGGGCCTGGCAGATCCCGCTTCTCGAACTTCCGCAGGCGCAGTTCATCCTGATGTCCGCCACCCTCGGCGACGTCTCCTTCTTCGAGGAGGACCTCACCCGCCGCACCGGCCGCCCCACCTCGGTGGTCCGCTCGGCGACCCGCCCGGTGCCGCTCTCCTACGAGTACAAGTTCACCCCGCTCACCGAGACGCTCACCGAACTGCTGGAGAGCAAGCAGGCGCCGGTGTACATCGTGCACTTCACGCAGGCGCAGGCGGTGGAGCGGGCGCAGGCGCTGATGAGCATCAACATGTGCTCGAAGGAGGAGAAGGAGCAGATCGCCGAACTGATCGGCAACTTCCGCTTCACCACCAAGTTCGGCCGCAACCTCTCCCGGTACGTCCGGCACGGCATCGGCGTCCACCACGCCGGCATGCTCCCCAAGTACCGGCGCCTGGTCGAGAAGCTCGCGCAGGCCGGCCTGCTGAAGGTCATCTGCGGCACCGACACCCTGGGCGTGGGCGTCAACGTGCCCATCCGCACGGTCCTGTTCACCGCCCTCACCAAGTACGACGGCAACCGGGTGCGCACCCTGCGCGCCCGTGAGTTCCACCAGATCGCCGGCCGGGCGGGCCGGGCCGGCTTCGACACGGCCGGCCTGGTGGTCGCGCAGGCGCCCGAGCACGTCATCGAGAACGAGAAGGCGCTCGCGAAGGCGGGCGACGACCCGAAGAAGCGGCGCAAGGTGGTGCGCAAGAAGGCGCCGGAGGGCTTTGTCGGCTGGACGGAGACCACGTTCGAGAAGCTGATCGCGTCCGAGCCGGAGCCGCTGACCTCGCGTTTCCGGGTGACGCACACGATGCTGCTGTCGGTCATCGCCCGCCCGGGCAACGCCTTCGAGGCGATGCGCCACCTGCTGGAGGACAACCACGAGCCGCGCAAGCAGCAGTTGCGGCACATCCGCCGGGCGATCGCCATCTACCGCTCGCTCCTGGACGGCGGCATCGTGGAGAAGCTCGACGAGCCGGACCCGACCGGTCGCATCGTCCGCCTCACGGTCGACCTCCAGCAGGACTTCGCGCTCAACCAGCCGCTGTCCACGTTCGCCCTCGCCGCGTTCGAACTCCTCGACCCCGAATCGCCCTCGTACGCCCTCGACATGGTGTCCGTCGTCGAGTCCACGCTGGATGACCCGCGGCAGATCCTGGTCGCCCAGCTGAACAAGGCGAAGGGCGAGGCGGTGGCCGCGATGAAGGCGGACGGCGTCGAGTACGAGGAGCGCATGGAGCGCCTCCAGGACGTCACCTACCCGAAGCCCCTGGAAGAGCTGCTCTTCCACGCGTACAACACCTACCGCAAGAGCCACCCCTGGGTCGGCGACCATCCGCTGTCGCCGAAGTCGGTGATCCGGGACATGTACGAACGGGCGATGTCCTTCACGGAGTTGGTGTCCTTCTACGAGCTGGCCCGCACCGAGGGCATCGTGCTGCGCTACCTGGCGAGCGCGTACAAGACGCTGGACCACAACATCCCGGACGACCTCAAGTCCGAGGATCTCCAGGACCTGATCGAGTGGCTGGGCGAGATGGTCCGCCAGGTCGACTCCAGTCTGCTGGACGAGTGGGAGCAGCTCGCCAACCCGGAGGAGATGACGGCCGAGGAGGCCCAGGAGAAGGCCGACGAGGTCAAGCCGGTCACCGCCAACGCGCGCGCCTTCCGGGTCCTGGTCCGTAACGCCATTTTCCGCCGGGTGGAGCTGGCCGCCCTCGACCAGGTCGACGAGCTGGGCGAGATGGACGCGGAGTCCGGCTGGGACGCCGACGCCTGGGGCGAGGCGATGGACAAGTACTGGGACGAGTACGAGGACCTGGGCACCGGCCCCGACGCCCGTGGTCCCAAGCTGCTCGTGATCCAGGAGGAGCCGCAGAACGGGCTGTGGCTCGTCCGGCAGATCTTCGACGACCCCAACGACGACCACGACTGGGGAATCAGCGCGGAGGTCGACCTGACGGCCTCCGACGCCGAGGGCCGCGCGGTCGTCCGTGTCACCGATGTCGGCCAGCTCTGACCCGGCCCGCTCTGACCACAGGAGAACACCACCCATGACGAACCCGGCCGAGAGACTGGTCGACCTGCTCGACCTGGAGCAGATCGAGGTCAACATCTTCCGTGGCCGCAGCCCCCAGGAGTCCATCCAACGGGTCTTCGGCGGCCAGGTGGCGGGCCAGGCACTGGTCGCCGCCGGCCGCACCACGGAGGGCGACCGCCCGGTGCACTCGCTGCACGCGTACTTCCTGCGCCCGGGCCGGCCGGGCGTGCCGATCGTGTACCAGGTCGAACGGGTGCGGGACGGGCGGTCGTTCACGACGCGCCGGGTCACCGCCGTGCAGCACGGCCGTACGATCTTCAATCTGACCGCCTCCTTCCACAAGCCTGAGGTGGGAGCTTTCGAGCATCAGCTGCCGCCGGCCCGCGAGGTGCCGCACCCGGAGTCGCTGCCGCCGCTCGCCGAGGAGATCCGCAAGCATCTGGGCGAGCTGCCCGAGCAGTTGGAGCGGATGGCGCGCCGCCAGGCCTTCGACATCCGTTACGTCGACCGGCTGCGCTGGAATCCCGAGGAGATAGCGGGCGCCGAGCCGCGGAGCGCCGTGTGGATGCGCGCCGTCGGTCCGCTGGGTGACAATCCGCTGGTGCACACCTGCGCGCTGACCTACGCCAGCGACATGACCCTCCTGGACGCGGTGCGGGTCCCCGTCGAGCCCCTGTGGGGGCCACGGAACTTCGACATGGCCTCGCTGGACCACGCCATGTGGTTCCACCGCCCGTTCCGCGCCGACGAGTGGTTCCTGTACGAGCAGGAGTCCCCGGTCGCCACGGGTGGCCTGGGCCTGGCCCGCGGGCAGGTCTACGACCTGGAGGGGCGGCTGCTGGTGTCGGTCGTCCAGGAGGGGCTGTTCCGGGCCTTGTAGTACAGACGCAGCCAGCCGCGCAGGCCGCGCGGATGCCCCGGTCGCTCCGGTACTGGGTGCTGCGATGGCATGGCAGGGGGGTGCGCTTGCTCGGCAGGGCGAGGCGCGGGGTGAAACGTGCGGGCCTCCGCCACGGCCCGTGCCAGGTCGTTCCGGAACCACTCGATCTCGTCCGGCTCGTCCGCGGTCATCAGCTCCTCGGCGAGCAGCGCGGCAGGCGAGCCAGGTGCGCCGTGGGCGGGCGGAGCCGGCCGGAAGCCCTTTACGTAGGCTCGCTCGTGGGCGTTCGTCAGCGCGTCGTCGATCTCCCCGGGGTCCAGAAAGCCGGCCACCACTCCGGCCCGCTCCCACGGGCCGTCCGCCCCCCGCAGCAGGAAACCGCAGTGGCGTCCGCGCCAGTTGCGAGCCCGCTGGTCCGCTCCCGCCCTCAGACGGTCACGCAACTCCTCGGGCGTACGGCCGGTGAGCAGGCGTGCGTTCTTCTCGTCAGCCGCGAACTGCCGTAGCTCCTCGGCGAGATAGAGCCAGACCACGGCCCGATAGCGGTTCGGGTACCAGGTTACGGGAGTCACCAGGCCGAGTTTCGCGAAGCGGGTGAACCTGCCCGCCGGGATCTCCATCAGGGCCGCGCCCTGGGTCGTACCGACAACTCGCACGCTCTCGCGGAGGGCTTCGGCCTGGGTCTGGAGCCGCACGATCTCGGCCCGGGGCACGCGACGGCCTCCGCCGCCTTCGTCGGGCACCGTGCGGATCCGGCCAAGATGCACCGCGAGGTCGAACTCGCCTCGCCTGAGGCCCAGTTCACGGGCGGCGCGGCTGAACGTGCAGGTGAGCGGGCGGGGTCGGGCGATGGTGTTGGTGGACATGGTCGTTCTCCCCCGTGGAGCGGGTGGCTCGCGCCCGGTGCGCTCGCCGTGGAAAAGACCGTAGCCGCTCCCGCGGATCTGATGGCGGGCCTGTGGATAACTCCGCAGCAGAGGGTGAACCCGCAGGTCAGAGGTCGACTACTGAGGAACGCTCCGGTTGCCGGGCATCCACGCCGAGGTGTTCGCCGACGCGGTTGACGAGCAGTGTCATCTCGTAGGCGATCCGGCCGATGTCCGCCTCCGCGCCGCTGAGCACGCACAGACAGCTGCCGGTTCCGGCGGCGGTGACGAACAGGAGCGCGTCGTCGTACTCGATCATCGTCTGGCGTACCTGGCCCGCGCCGAAGTGGCGTCCTGAGCCCTTGGCAAGGCTGTGCAGCCCGGAGGCGACGGCGGCCAGATGCTCCGCGTCCTCCCGGCGAAGGCCCGTGCTCGCTCCCGTGACCAGCCCGTCGTTCGACAGGACCAGCGCGTGCCGTACGTGCTCCACACGCTCGGTCAGGTCGTCGAGCAGCCAGCCGAGTCCCTGGTTCTGCGCCATGTCGTAACGTCTCCCCGTGTGCCGTCTCCCCCTGGCTGGAGGATCTCCCCGCCAGCCTTCCCCACCACCGGCGTCCGGGCAAGGAGGATGGGGACATGGCACAGAAGATGACCGACGAGGAATGGCGGGGGTTCGTCTCGCACGGCACCCGCACCGGCAAGCTGTCCACCGTCAACGCCGACGGCAGCCCGCATGTGGCCCCCGTCTGGTTCCTGCTGGACGGGGACGACCTGGTCTTCAACACCGGCAAGGAAACCGTGAAGGGGCGCAATCTCGCCCGCGACGGGCGTGTCGCCTTCTGCGTGGACGACGACCGGCCCCCCTTCCATTTCGTGGTGCTGAACGGGCACGCCCGGCTGTCCGAGGAACCGGGTGAGTTGCGTGATGCGGCCACCAGGATCGCGGCTCGTTACATGGGAGAGGAGCGCGCGGAGGAGTTCGGCGCCCGCAACGGCGTCCCGGGCGAGCTGCTGGTCCGTGTCACCGTGGAGAAGGTGGTGGCGCTCAAGGACCTCACGGGCTGAGACTCAGCCCACCGAGTCCAGGAGCCGGGCGGTGTGCATGCGCCCGGCGTACTCGATGAGCCGGATCAGCACCTCCTTGCCGGAGTCCCGGTCACGGGCGTCGCACAGCACCACGGGCGTGCCCTGGTCCAGGTCCAGGGCCCGGGAGACATCGTGCGCGCCGTAGCTACGGGCGCCGACGAAACAGTTGACAGCGACGACGAACGGGATGTGCCGGTGCTCGAAGTAGTCGACCGCCGGAAAGCAGTCCTCCAGTCGGCGGGTGTCGGCGAGGACGACGGCGCCGAGTGCTCCTTGCGACAGCTCGTCCCAGAGGAACCAGAAGCGGTCCTGGCCCGGGGTGCCGAAGAGGTACAGGGAGAGTCCGGAGCGGATGGTGATGCGGCCGAAGTCCATGGCGACGGTGGTGGTGACCTTCTGGTCCACGCCGTCCGTGTCGTCCACCAGCTGGCCCGCTTCGCTGAGCATTTCCTCGGTGCGCAGCGGCCGGATCTCGCTGACGGCGCCGACCAGGGTCGTCTTTCCGACACCGAAGCCGCCGGCGACCAATATCTTGAGCGCCATGGCCGACGTGTCGTCGGCGGCGGGCTCGGAGTACTCGGAGACCATGATCACTTCTCTCGGGAGGGCCGGCTGCGGTCGGCATGCTCTGGAGGTCCGGGATGTTCGGCGGCCCGTGGCCCGGAATGCGCGGGACACCACTCGGTGCGCCCTGTGTGCCCCGTGCACTCGGGACGCGAAGCCAGCATCATGACAACTGCGGTCCCGTCGGGGGCGGTAGGACCGTAACGCGTCTGATCTGACCGGTGCGCGTCCGGTTGGTTCCGGATGCTCATCTACAGTGCCCGCAATCCCGCGATGACCTCGCGCAGAATCCGTTCGTCGGGAAGCTGGGCCGGGGGCACCGGTCGGCTCACGGTGACGCAGCTCAGTTCCAGCAGGTCGCCCAGGAGCACCCGGACCACGCCCACGGGGAGGTCGGCGCCGGCGGCGAGCTCGGCGACGGACTGTGTCTCCACCCGGCACAGGTCGATCAGCGCCCGGTGTTCGGGGCCGAGCGCGGTGTCGCCGTCGGCGCCGGGCGCGCCCGGGTCGAGTGTGACCAGGGCGATCAGGTCGAACCGCACTCCGGTGGGGCCGGGTTTGGTGCGACCGCCGGTCACGGCGTAGGGGCGGACGAGGGGCCCGGCCTCGCCGTCGTACCACTGGCTGCCCGGATCGCGCGGGGCGTCGGTCGTGTACTCGGTCATCGGTGACGCTTCCGGCTCATCCGGCGGCGGGCGGCCGGGCGGCGACCCGGGGCGCGGTGTAGAGATGCTCGCCGACGCGCTTGACCAGGCGTGCCATCTCGTAGGCGACCAGGCCGATGTCGGCGGTTACGGCGGTGAGTACGGCGAGGCAGGAGCCGTCGCCGGCGGCGGCCACGAAGAGGAAGGCGTCGTCCATCTCGACCATGGTCTGGCGCACCCCGCCCGCCCCGAAGTGCCGTCCCGTGCCCTTGGCGAGGCTGTTGAAGCCGGAGGCGACGGCGGCGAGGTGCTCCGCGTCCTCACGTCTGAGGCCGGTCGAGGCGCCGACCGCGAGGCCGTCGTTGGAGAGCACCACGGCATGCCGTACTTCGTCGACGCGCAGCACCAGGTCGTCCAGCAGCCAGTCGAGTTCGCCGGAGGGCCGGTCTGGCCTCATGCTCGGGTCCTGGATCATGCGCGGTCTCCTTCGGTGCTGTCGGTGCCCTCTTCGGGTTCCGGGGTGGCTCCGCAGCCGGGTTGCCTGCCGCCGCCGCGCGCCCAGCCGTCGCGGTAGGCCGCCATGCGGTCGCGGACGAGTTCGGGGGTGCGCTCGTCCCGTCGCCGGGCGGGCGCGGGTTCCTCGGTGCGTGGATCGCGCAGTTGGGGGGCGAGGCTCGCCTGGCGTACCCGGCGGGGCAGGTCGTCGTCGCGGGGCTCGGAGTCGTGCGGCGGGCGGTGCGGCCTCAAGGTCGTGACTCCGGGGGGTGGTGGCTCGGGCGCCTGGTGCGGGGAGGTGTGGGCGGTGGTGGCGAGAGCGGGCCGGGTGGCGGGGGCGGCCTGGGGAAGGGCGGCGCCGGGCACGCGCGCGTACTCGCGTTCCGGTGCCTGTTCGGTGCCGGCCGCCGGACGGCCGGATCGTTCCGCCGCGCCACCGTGCAGCAGGGCTTTCGGCAGCAGGACCACCGCGGTGGTACCGCCGTAGGGGGAGGTGCGCAGATGCACCTTGATGTCGTGTCGGGCCGCGAGCCTGCTGACGACGAAGAGGCCGAGCCGGTCGCTGTCGAACAGATCGAGGGCCTCGGACTGCTCGATGCGCCGGTTGGCCTCGGCGAGGGTCTCCTGACCCATGCCGAGTCCGCGATCCTCGACCTCCAGGGCGTAGCCGTTGCCCACGGGTTCCCCGGTGATGCGCACGCGCGTGTGCGGCGGTGAGAACTGGGCGGCGTTCTCCACGACCTCGGCGAGCAGATGGGTGAGGTCGGCGACAGCGGCGCCGACGACGGCTGCCTCGGGGAACTGGCGTACCTCCACGCGCGCGTAGTCCTCGACTTCGGATACGGCGGCCCGGACGACGTTGGTCAGGGAGACCGGCAGGCGCCAGGCCCGGCCGGGGGCCGCCCCGGAGAGGATGATCAGGCTCTCCGCGTGGCGGCGCATGCGGGTGGTGAGGTGGTCGAGGCGGAAGAGGTCGCTCAGTTCGTTGGGGTCGTCGGAGCGGCGTTCCATGCTGTCCAGCAGGCTCAGCTGGCGGTGGACCAGGACCTGGCTGCGGCGGGCGAGGTTGACGAACACACCCGAGATGCCGCTTGCGAGTTCGGCGCGCTCCACGGCGGCACGCAGGGCGGCACGGTGCACGGTGCCGAGGGCTTCCGCCACCTGTCCGGTCTCGTCCTCCGCGGGCGGCCCCGAGGGTGCCTCCGCGCGGATGTCGATCTCCTCGCCGGCCCGGAGTCTGCGCATGGCCTCGGGGAGCTTGCGCCGGGCGATCTCCAGGGCGCTGTTGCGCAGGCTCTCCAGCTCGACCACGAGGCCGCGTCCGATGCGTACGGAGATGACGAGCGAGGCGGCCACGGCGAGGAGGCCGAGGAGGACGGCGGCTCCGGCCGGGGTGAGCAGACCGCGTGCGAACGGATCCGCCCGGCCCGCGACCGCCTGTGCCGTACCGGTCTGGACAGCTCGCATTCCGTCCTGCACGCGCGCGTGAGCGGTGCTCCAGGTCGCTTCCGGGGCCGCGTCGACCGCCTTGGCGCCGGGTGCGCTTGCGAGGATCTTGTCCTCGGCGTCGCCCAGCGCGGTGTAGTCGTCGCCGCCTGCGAGCCGGCGCCAGGCGGTGCGCTGTGCGCCGGGCAGGTCGGCGGCGGCCGCGTCGGTGAGGACACGGCGGGTGTCGACGGCACCGGTGAACAGCCGCAGTCGCTCGCCGTCGAGGCCGCCGGCCAGCCGGGCTCCGGCGAGGACTGCGTCCTCCTGTGCCAACGCCTCGCCCGCGCGGGAGAATTCGAGCAGCACGCGCGCGTCGGCGCCCATGTCGTCGGCCTGTACGCCGGTGAGGGCGCCGTCCACGGCGAAGGCCATGGCGATGGTCTGCGTGTACCGCCCGTAGGTCTCCTCCCAGCCGGCGCCGCGGCTGCGCACCGCCGTCCGCAGCGTGCGCAACCGATCGGCACCGGTGACGAAGGTCTGGAGGCGCTGGGCGACACCGGCGGGCAGCTCCTCGCTGTCGGCGACGGTGCTGTCCTTGCCGAGCCGCAGCTCGGCCACGGCCTGGTCGGTGTCCGCGCCGAGGGCCTTGAGGTCGCCGGCCTGTTCGGCAGTGGGCTCGGTCGCGTATCGGACCGCGGCGGTGCGCTCGGCCTGGAGCGCGGCCACGGCGTCGGCGACCGGGGTTCGCAACGCGGCGTCGACGCGCTGGGACTGGCGCAGCCGGGAGACTTCCTGTGCGGTGGTGACCGTGGCGTACCCCCACAGGGCGAGCAGGGACATGACCGGCACCATGAGCAGGCAGACGACCTTGGCCCGCACGGTGCGGGGACGGATCCGCCAGCCTCGGGGGGGCGTGGGCGCGTTGTCCGCCGCCGCGGTCCCGAGGACGTCGTCGACCGGTTCGTCGGCGGGTGGTCCGGCGTGCGCGCGGCGGCCGCGTGCGGGCCGCGGGGACGGTGTCTGCGGGCCTGCTGTGGGGGTCCTACGGGGTGTACGCATGGACTCCTCGCTCGGGAGTGGGTCGGGGCGCCGCGGGGCCGGGCCGGGTCAGCGTGCGGCGCTCGTGACGGGCCGCTGGGCCGAGGCGGACGCCTCGCGCTCCCCGGCCGTGGGCGAGAGTGCGACAAAGGCCGAGGTGAGGAAGAGATAGGACCCGAGGCCCACGGCGAGGGGGAAGATGAACTGCATCGCAGTGGCCCCGGGCAGCGGGGTGCCGGAGGGCGTGACGTGCACGCTGACCGCGAACATTCCGGTGTAGTGCATGCTGCTGACGGCCGCCCCCATGACCAGGGAGGCGATGGTGACGGCGACCGGTGACTTGATGTTCAGCGCCGCCCACAGGGCCGCGGTGGCGGCGACCACGGCGATGAGCACGGAGAGCCCGACAAGCATCGGGTCGTAGTGCACGTCGCCGTGCAGCCGGACGGCCGCCATGCCGAGGTAGTGCATGCTGGCGACGCCCACACCGGTGGTGAGCCCGCCCAGCAGAAGTGCTCGGTTGTGGTCGCGGCTGTAGCCGACGGCGAAGACGCCGGCGGTGACCACGATCACGGCGACGAGCAGGCTGAGGATGGTCAGCGGCACGTCGTAGCGGATGTCGGTGCCGCTGACACCGAAGCCGAGCATGGCGACGAAGTGCATGGTCCAGATGCCGGTGCCGATCGAGGAGGCGGCGGTGAGGAGCCAGTTGCGGCGCGAGCGGCCGGTGCTGCCGAGCGCGCGGACGGTGCAGCGCAGCCCCAGTGCGGCGCCTATGCAGGCCATGACGTACGACAGCACGGGGGTCAGCCAGCCGAAGGTGGCGTGGTCCAGGTGTCCCATGGCCAAGGGACGCTAGGGGGCACGGAAGCACAAAGGGGGCGCATTTCGAAAGGTGTTGCAATATGACTCGGAGATGTGCCGGAACGATCGCGTCCGGCTCGAACATGCGCGCAGGGTCGTCCTCCTTGACGGTGAGGGAACATGCGGAACATGAGCGATGACCACACGCACGTCCAGGAGTTCTTCACCGCGCGAGCGGCCGACTGGGACAGCAAGTTCCCCGACGACGGTCCCGCGTACGCGGCGGCCGTGACCGAGTTGGGGCTGCGCACGGGTGACCGGGTGCTCGACGCGGGCTGCGGCACGGGGCGCGCGCTGCCGCCGCTGCGCGCGGCCGTGGGGCCCTCGGGCGCGGTCCTCGGGATGGATCTGACCCCGGCGATGCTCCAGGCCGCCGTGCGGGCCGGCCGACACCGTGACGGGCGGTTGCTGCTCGCCGACGTCGCGGCGCTGCCGGTGCGCTCGGAGTCCCTCGACGCCGTGTTCGCCGCGGGTCTGATCGCTCACCTGCCCCGGCCCGCGCAGAATCTCCGGGAGTTGGCGCGCGTGGTCCGACCCGGCGGCACCCTCGCCCTGTTCCATCCCATCGGCCGGGCCGCTCTGGCGGCGCGCCAGGGACGGCGGATCACAGCCGACGACCTGCGTGCTGAGGGCAACCTCGGCCCACTGCTGGCCGATTCGGGCTGGCGCATGGCCTCGTACACGGACGACGACACCCGATTCCTCGCGCTGGCGGTCCGCGGAGGCTAGCCGACGACCGCCGCGGCGAAGGCGTCGGGACGGTCGAACATGATGTTGTGCCCGGCGCCGGGCACCGTCACCACCCGCACTCCGGACGCCTCCAGCCGGTCCCGCCCGGCGAGTTCACCGCTGAGCTCGCCCTGGAGGTAGACACGGTCGACCGTCAGCCCCTCCAGCAAGGTGCGCATGACAGGATCCGAGCCACGCCGGAGGCCCACGGCGCTGCGGTGCAGAGCGCGCGCGCCACGAGCCGCGCCGAACTCGCCTGGCTGCGCACCACCGTCGCGTCACTTGAGGCCGAGGCCGGCTGAGGCGTCCCGTCGGTGCCCTCTTCTGTCGCCGGGACTTCAACCCTACGTTCGGTAGAGGAAGACGAATGTTCGCAAGCGACAGCCGACAGGGGGAAGGTGGCCAGCATGTTCGACCGTATGCGTAAGTACGCAGACAGGCTTCGTGGCACCGGGGGCGCGGCGGTGCCGGAGCGACGTGAGAGGCGTGCGCACAACTTGTTCGAGGCCGCGGCCGCCTATGTCGCGGCGCGCGCGGCGGACGACCAGGACCGGATCGAGGAGGCGGCAGGCTGGGTGTCGCCGGAGGCGCTGTCGTTCGGGGTGAGCGAACTGGCCTGCCGTGCCGTCGTCGCGCTGGCGCGGGAGCGCGACGAGTCACCGCGGACGGTGGCGCGCGACCTCCTCGGGCTGCCGGTCGCCTGAAGTTCGCTCCCGCCGAGGTCGTTTCGTCCCTTCCCGGTGGAAAACTGCAGCTCCGCGTGTGGTGGCCGGTCGTGACAGTCGTGACAACGGCCTTCCGGTCACACTAGGGTGCGCGCCGTTGGACGAACGACTGGGGAGGCAGGCATGGCCGGGACGGACGAGGGGGCCCTCGCCGCCGCGGACGAGGCGCTGTACGTGCTCACAGCGGTGCTGCTGACGCCGGCGCAGTTTCCGAGCGTGCTGGGCGACGACTACCCGGAGGCCTGCGCGGCACTGGAGCTGGCGCCGCGGGCCGACGGCTACGGCCTGGTGCTCGGCCAGGACGGCGGCGGGGCACGCTGGACGGTCGTCGTCGACGACGTCTCGCTGGTCGCCGTCGCTATCGCGTCCTGGGACTGCGGCATGGAGCACGACCTCTCCCCGGACGAGCGCACGGTGGTCGCCGCCCTGCCCGGCTGGCCGCTCGCGGTCGCCGTGGCGGCCCCGAACGTGCCCGCCCCGCACGACCCCGGCCCCGAGATGGCGAACCGTGTCCCGCTGACCCCGCCGGACACCAGCTCCTGGGGCCCGGCGCAGCGACGGCTGGGTGCGGACGAGATCGCCCTTCAGTGGGCGGTCTGGCGGGAGCAGATCGGCGACGACCACTTCCCGGCACCGGCGCACGAGGCCCCGGAAGCCGCCGAGAAGGCCCCCGAGGACGGCGAGGCGGCCCCGAAGGGCCACCGCGGGATCCGGCGCGTCCTGACCGAGGCGCGGGCCTATGTGGACACGCCTCCGCCGCTGGGCCGGGTCCGCTCGTCGTTCGCTCCGGGCGACGCCCGTACGCTGCGCGCCGACGGGCCCGGCTGGTCGATGGTGGCCCGCACCGACGACATCGCCTTCGTGCTCCTCGACGACGAGCCCGGCGAGGTCCTGCCCGTCGGCCGGGGTCCCGAGCTCCCCGGCCTCCTCGAGGCACTCGACAAGATGGCCGTACGGCCCCTGTGAGCCCTCCCGGGCCGCACCCCGCCAGGGGGTCGCGGCCTCGGGCGGGCGGCTCAGCGGCCGATCTCCTTGCGTGTCACCCGGCGCAGCCTGCGCCGCTGCGAGGGGTCGAGGGTGAGGTAGGCGGCCACCGGGACGCCGACCACGATCAGGAACGTCACCCACCAGGGCAGCCATATCAGCAGGATGAGCCCGACCGCCACACCTCCTGCGGCGATCTTCGCGTTCTTCGACATCAGCGACGCCTCCTTCGCGGCCACTGCCGCTCTCTGATCTGAAAACGGGCCGGCGCCTCCCGCGGTTCCGGACCGCGACCCTGAGACATCCCTGACGAGCGACCCCTACTGGTCCCTGAGACCGAGTCGAACAGGTTGTGAAGCCGTCCCGCTCTCAGCGTAGTCACTCCCGGACGACTGTCGGGGGGGACGGGCTGTTCCCCGGTTGCCGGCCCTGCGGACGACGATTGCCGGTCCTGCGGAAAACCCCACTCGCACAGGCCGGTTGGCCGGATGGCCGGTGGCACCGGGGATTCGTACGGTCACGGTATGAAGCGAATGAGCAGGATACTGGTGATTCCGCGGTGTCGGTGGCGCTGACTGCGAGGAGCGCGACAGCCGTGGTCGCACAGGGATCGGGGGCACCGCGGGCCTCCGTCGTCGCGCCGACGAGGGCCGGGGCGGACGTGTCGCGAGGCGAGCTCGTGTCCGTCGAGCACCTGCGGACGCTGACCGCCCGGCAGGTCGCCGCCGAACTGTCGGGGGACGAGGAAGGGGCCTGGGACACCGGCGCCGTCCGCTACGGCCTGGACACCTTCCGGATCGTGTACCGCACGGTCGACCCCGACGGCCGGGTCACGATCGCGAGCGGGCTGCTGGCCTTGCCGCGCAACGGTGAACGGCGTCTGCGCAGCGTGTCGTTCACCCACGGCACCGAACTGTTCAAGAGCGATGTCGCCTCCGTCTCGGCGGATGTCTGGGGCCAGGCCGCCGCCCTGACTACGCTGCGGCCGGCTTCGCCACGGTGCTCCCCGACTACCTCGGTCTGGGCCTGGGTCCCGGCCCCCACCCTTGCCCGACGGGCTGTAGTGAGTTGTAGTCGGCTGGACTCACCCCAGCAGTGAGGGCAGCAACGAGTCCAGACCACTGGGTAGTTCGCCGGGGAGCTGGGACGGCCAGTCCGACGGGAGTTCGCTCGGCAGTCGCGAGGGCAGACTGCTGGGCAGCTCCGTCGGAAGGCTGAAGGAGGGCCGCGACGAGGCGGAGGCGCTCGGGCTGCTCGTGTTGGACTTGTCGCCGGGTGAGCCGTCGCCGCCGGACGCCATCAGGACGATGGA
Organism: Streptomyces sp. NPDC096040; assembly: GCF_040303265.1. NCBI lineage: Bacteria > Bacillati > Actinomycetota > Actinomycetes > Kitasatosporales > Streptomycetaceae > Streptomyces > Streptomyces sp. NPDC096040. The sequence goes on along the minus strand of NZ_JBEOTA010000016.1, from coordinate 10,358 downwards.
AACGACGGCCGCGGCGGCCACCAGCACGGCCAGTACGGCGAACAGCGGGCCCCTGCGCGGGCGGGGCGGCTCCGGGGGCTGCGCAGGCGTCCAGCCCACGGCGGTGGGCGGGTCGTAGTCCCCGGGCGGAGCGCCGAAGCCACCCTGCGTGGACGGGTCGTAGCCGTCGTGTGCGGGCGCCCCGGAGCCGCCATGCGGACGCCGGTCGTGTCCGTCGTCCGAAGGCTTTCCGAAGCCCTCTCCCGACGGTGGTCCGAAACCTCCGTACGGAGGCGGGTCGTAGCCCCCGTCCGGAGGCGGGGGGCCGTTCGGCGGGCCGGGCGGGCGTGGCGGTACGGGTGGCATGGCCATACCGCCAAGAGTCACCGCGCACCGGTCATCCTGCGAGCCCCACGTGGGAGTTGATACGGACTCATGCAACGGACCGCACGATTCCGGAGCATTTCCCTCGCGAACCGGTCGAGCGGGTACCGGCAACGACACGCGCGCGTGCGGGCGTTCGCTCCGAGAGCGGCCCCCACGCGCGCGTAGGCGTTCAGCCCCGGGCGCCCAGCAGGTGGTCCATCGCCAGCTGGTCGAGCTGCTCGAAGGCCATGCCGCGCGCGGCAACCGAGTCCGCGTCGAACTCCTCGAAGGCCGTGCGGTCGGCGAGGAGCGCCTGGAGGCCGTCCGCGGCCGTCGGCTGGGCCAGCTGGTCCAGACGGGAGGCGCGCAGGGCCTCCTGGACCTCCGGGTCCGCGCGGAAGGCGGCCGTGCGCTCCTTGAGGATCAGGTAGTTGCGCATGCAGCCGGCGGCGGAGGCCCACACACCGTCGAGATCCTCGGTCCGCGGCGGCTTGAAGTCGAAGTGCTTGGGCCCCTCGTAGCCGGCGCTCTCCAGGAGGTCGACGAGCCAGAATGCGGCGCGCAGGTCGCCGGCGCCGAAGCGCAGGTCCTGGTCGTACTTGATGCCGGACTGGCCGTTGAGGTCGATGTGGAAGAGCTTGCCCGCCCACAGCGCCTGGGCGATGCCGTGCGGGAAGTTCAGGCCGGCCATCTGCTCGTGGCCCACCTCGGGGTTGACGCCGTACAGCTCGGGGCGCTCCAGGCGCTCGATGAACGCGAGCGCGTGACCGACGGTGGGGAGCAGGATGTCGCCGCGGGGCTCGTTCGGCTTGGGCTCGATGGCGAAGCGCAGGTCGTAGCCCTGGGAGGTGACGTACTCGCCGAGGAGGTCGAAGGCCTCCTTCATGCGGTCGAGAGCGACGCGCACATCCTTGGCCGCGCCGGACTCGGCGCCCTCGCGGCCGCCCCAGGCGACGTACGTCTTCGCGCCCAGCTCGGCGGCCAGGTCGATGTTGCGGATGGTCTTGCGCAGGGCGTAGCGGCGGACGTCACGGTCGTTCGCGGTGAACGCGCCGTCCTTGAAGACCGGGTGGGTGAAGAGGTTGGTGGTGGCCATCGGCACGGTCATGCCGGTCGCGTCGAGGGCCTGGCGGAAGCGCTTGATGTGCGATTCGCGCTCGGTGTCGGAGGACCCGAAGGGGATCAGGTCGTCGTCATGGAACGTCACACCGTAGGCGCCCAGTTCGGACAGGCGCTGCACCGTCTCGACCGGGTCGAGGGCGCGGCGGGTGGCGTCACCGAACGGGTCCCTTCCCTGCCAGCCGACGGTCCACAGGCCGAAGGTGAACCTGTCCTCGGGGGTGGGCTGGAAGCTCATGCCGCGACTCCTTGCTTGGTGACTGTGCTGCTGGCTGTCTGCCGGCTATTTCGTCATGGCCGTTTACAAATTAGTATGCCGACGCATCCCTGGGAAGGGTCACCATGGCCCCGAGGGACGAAATCCGGGTCGCGACACCCCGACGAACCGGGAAAACTGCAGGTCAACCGCGAGCCGCGGAAAAGGGAGAGCCCGATGTCAGCAGCCGAGGGTCCGCTCGTCGTCGGCGTGGACACGTCCACCCAGTCCACCAAGGCGCTGGTGGTCGACGCGTCCACCGGCCAGGTGGTGGCGAGCGGTCAGGCGCCGCACACCGTGTCCTCCGGCGCGGGCCGGGAGAGCGATCCGCGTCAGTGGTGGGACGCGCTGTGCGAGGCGCTGCGCCAGTGCGGGGACGCGGCGCACGAGGCGGCTGCCGTGTCGATCGGCGGGCAGCAGCACGGTCTGGTCACGCTGGACGAGCGGGGCGAGCCGGTGCGGCCGGCCATGCTGTGGAACGACGTCCGTTCGGCGCCCCAGGCGCGGCGGCTGATCGAGGAGCTGGGCGGCCCGAAGGCCTGGGCGGAGCGCACCGGCAGTGTTCCTGGCGCCTCGTTCACGGTCACCAAGTGGGCCTGGCTGGCGGAGCACGAGCCGGAGGCGGTCCGCGCGACCAGGGCCGTACGACTCCCCCACGACTACCTCACCGAGCGCCTCACCGGGCAGGGCACGACCGACCGCGGTGACGCGTCCGGCACCGGCTGGTGGGCGTCGGCGACCGAGGCGTACGACGAGGAGACTCTTGCGCACGTGGGCCTGGACCCGGCGTTCCTGCCCCGGATGGTCCGCCCCGGCGAGGTCGCCGGCACCGTGCGGGACAGCCACGAGCTGCCGTTCTCCAAGGGCACCCTGGTCGCGCCCGGTACGGGCGACAACGCGGCGGCGGCGCTGGGGCTCGGGCTGCGTCCGGGCACCCCGGTGCTGAGCCTCGGCACGTCGGGCACGGTGTACGCGGTCTCGAAATACCGTCCCGCCGACCCCACCGGTACCGTGGCGGGCTTCGCCGACGCGCACGGCGACTGGCTGCCGCTCGCCTGCACGCTGAACTGCACCCTGGCGGTCGACTGGGTCGCGGCGCTGCTCGGCCTGGACCGCGAGGCCGTCGAGCCCGGCACCTCGGTCACCCTGCTGCCGTACCTGGACGGCGAGCGCACCCCGAACCTGCCGAACGCCTCCGGTCTGCTGCACGGCCTGCGCCATGACACCACCGCCGGTCAGCTCCTGCAGGCCGCCTATGACGGCGCCGTGCACGCCCTGCTCGGCGCCCTGGACCTGGTGCTCGACGAGGACGCCGACCGGACCACGCCGCTGCTGCTGATCGGCGGCGGCGCCCGGGGCCGGGCCTGGCAGGAGACGGTACGGCGGCTGTCGGGGCGCCCGGTGCAGGTGCCCGAGGCGAAGGAGCTGGTCGCCCTCGGCGCCGCCGCGCAGGCGGCCGGGCTGCTGACCGGCGAGGACCCGGCGGCGGTGGCACGGCGCTGGAACACGGCCGCGGGGCCGGTGCTGGACGCGGTGGAGCGGGACGCGGCGACGCTGGACAGGATCTCCGGGGTACTCTCCGACGCGGCCCCACTGCTGGAGCGGGCACCGGAGGACCGCTGACCGGGCGGGACGCCGGTCGCAGGACCGCCCGGGGAACTTTCCAGGGGACTGAGGATTGATGGAGGCATGACCGCACCGCTGCACGAGGCCCGCCCCACGGCGACCGGCCGCGCCCTGCCGGACACCCAGCAGGGCATGCGCCGGCGCAACCTCGCGCGCGTGATGCACGCGGTCAGTGACGAGGGTTCGCTGTCGCGGGCCGCGGTCGCCTCGCGCATCGGTCTGACCAGGGCGGCGGTGTCGACCCTGGTGGACGAGCTGATCCGCTGGGGCCTCCTGGAGGAGCTGGGCCCCGAGCGGCCCAGCCGCGTCGGACGGCCGGGTTCCGCGCTCGCGGTGAGCGGGCGCGGGCCGGCCGGTATCGGCGCGGAGGTCGGGGTCGACCATCTCGCCGTGTGCGCGGTGGATCTGCGCGGCGAGATACGCACACGCGCCGTACGGCACGGCACGAACCGGGGCCGGGATCCACGGCCGGTGCTCGAGGACCTGACCGCGCTGGTCCGGCGGGTGGTGGCCGAGGCGGAACGGGACGGTCTGTGGCCTGCCGGTCTCGCGGTCGCCGTTCCCGGCCTGGTGGCCCGTGACGGGCACACGGTCGTCCACGCCCCGAACCTCGACTGGCACGACACCGACCTCGGCGCGCTGCTGCCCGCGGACCTCCCGCTGACGGTCGACAACGAGGCCAACTTCGGTGCCCTGGCGGAGCTGTGGCTCGGTGACGCCACCCCACCGGATTTCCTGCATGTCTCCGCGGAGATCGGTATCGGCGCCGCGGTCGTCGTGGACGGCCAGCTGCTGCGCGGGAAGCGGGGTTTCGCGGGCGAGCTCGGCCATGTGCCGGTCCACCCCGACGGGCCGCGCTGCGCCTGCGGCGGACGCGGGTGCCTGGAGCAGTACGCCGGTGAGGAGGCGGTGCTGCGCGCGGCCGGTCTCGAACCCCGTGAGGACGCGGTGGGCCTGCTCGCGCAGCAGGCTGGCGAGGACCACAAGGGGGTACGGCGCGCCCTGCACGACGCCGGTACGGCCCTGGGCATCGCGCTGACCGGCGCCGTCAACCTCCTCGACCCCGAGTCGGTGGTCCTCGGCGGCGCCCTGGCCGGCCTCGCCCCGTGGCTCCTCCCGTCCCTGATGACCGAACTGGCCGACCGCACCACCGGCCCGGCCTGCCCGGTCACCGTCTCCCGACTCGGCCCTCAGGGCCCCCTGCTGGGCGCCGCCCACTCGGTGGTCCGTGCCGTACTGGACGATCCGGCGAAGGTGGCGGAACGGGTCTGAGGGCCGACTGACCAACCGGTCTGAGGGCTGGCTTCCCCACCGGTCCGAGGCCCGTCCGACCAGCGGCTGTCCGCGGCCGGCCGGGCGCCCGCGCTTCTTGCCTCACCCGTTCGGGTGGCAAGGTTTTCCACAACCGCCGCCCCGTCCACGGAATCACTCGGCGCCCTTCTGCCCAACCCGCAAGCGCCGTACCGTGATTCACGCGAGGCGGTCCGTGGGACCGATGAGTTCACGCACGTCGGGGGGTGTGTATGGCCGGAGAGGTGACCGCAGGGCTGCGACGGGACGCGGTCGGGTTGCGGGAGGTTCTGTTCCAGAGCATCACGGCGATGGCGCCTGCCGCCGCTGTCGCCGCGTCCATTCCGTCAGGGGCGGCCTTCGCCGGGGGCAGTCTGCCGCTGGCGGTGGTAATCGCTCTGGTGGCCTGCCTGTTCACCGCGTCGTGTGTGGCCGAGCCGGCTCGGGAATTACCGGCGGCGGGCTCCGTGGCCACGTATGCGGCGCGGGGACTGCGTCCGGCCGTGGGGTTCCTGGTCGGCTGGGGCCATGTGTTCGTGGAGGCGCTGGTACCGCCGTTGCTGCTGCTCCAGCTCGGGTTCACCGCGGCGGGCACCCTGCATGACGAGTGGGCCTCCTGGCCGGCGGATCTGTGGTGGCCGTGGTCGCTCGCCGGTGCCGCCGTCATAGCCGTCACCGGGTATCTGGGGTGCGAGCCTCGGCGCGTTTCGGGACGGTCCTCGGGGTCTTCGAGATCGCGGGGGCGCTGCTCAGTCTCGGCGACGGGCACGCCCGGCAGGGCGAGGGCGAGAGCTGCGGCGTGGCCGTCGAGTGCGCGATGAACACCGTGGTGATCGTCGAGCTCCTGAAGGGGCTCGCGACGCCGTGGCCCCGGCTGGAGTCGGACACGCACATCGTCTCGACGGGGTCGGCGCGCCCCCTGGAGGACGCCTTCCGAATATCCCAGCTCGACCTGGTGCAGTGGCTGGTGCGCGACTACGGGTTCGCCGAAATGGACGCCTACCAGTACGCCACTCAGACGGTGGAATCGCCGTTGGCCAACGTGTGCGACACCAACTACACGTGTGCGGCCAAGCTCCGCAAGGAGTGGTTGCCCGCGCGCGAGACTTACCGCGGACTGCACGCGCGGCTGCGCGAGTCGGCCGCGGCCCTGCGCCGCTGACCACGACTCCCCCATGCTTCAGGCACGCTTCCGAAAGGCACCTCATCCATGGACAGGGCACGACCGCTCCCCAGCAGGCGACTGCTCCTGAAGGGTGCGGCCCTCGCCGCCCTCCCGTACGCGCTGCTCCCCGAGAGCCGCGCCGGCGCGCAGACCGGAGTCGTCGACTATCCGAAGGCCGAGTGGCAGGCGGCGAGCGGTGAGAACCGCACGTCGGCCCAGCGTCCCGACGAGTACGACATCGACCGGGTGATCATCCATGTCACACAGCAGTCGTACGCCGGCACGCTGTCCATCTTCCAGAACCCGAAGAAGCGGGTTTCCGCGCACTATCTGGTGCGTTCGGCCGACGGCCATGTGGCGCAGTGCGTCCGGGAGTCGGATGTCGCCTGGCACGCGGGGAACTGGGACTACAACACACGCAGTGTCGGCATCGAGCACGAGGGTTGGGTGAACAAGCCCGAGTACTTCACCGACGCCCTGTACGCGGAGTCGGCACGGTTGACGGCGTCGATCTGCGACAGATACGGCATCCCGAAGGACCGCGACCACATCATCGGCCATGTCGAGGTGCCGGGGACCGACCACACCGATCCGGGCACGCACTGGGACTGGGCCCGCTACATGAGACTGGTCGGCCAGTCCTCGGAGTGAGAGCGAGTGAGAGTGGTCGAAACGGTTGTCGGCGCGGACACCCCGAGTGACGATGTCCCCAGCCGCATCGCCGTCCGGGGAGGCCGAGTTGACCGATCCGTGGGTGGCCCTGGAGCCGGGCGCCGACCCTGCCGAGCGCGTCCGGGTGCTGCGGCGGGCGCATGAGACGTTCACCACGGTGGGTACCGTGCCGCGCCCGGTGCGGTCGGTGGTGGCCGAGTCGTGGCGGCGTTCGTCACGGGCCGGGGTAGGACCGGACGGTGCGGCGCGGGTGGAGCTGACGGACGGCGATCTCGGGGCCTATCGGGCGGAGCATCCGCTGGCCAGGGTGATGCCGCTGGTACGTGAGCTGATGGGCACGTTCGCGGCGGACGGCGAGCATCTGCTGGCGGTGTGCGACGCGGACGGCAGACTGCTGTGGGTGGAGGGGGATCCGGCGACCCGGCGCCGGGCGGACCGGATGAACTTCGTGCCGGGCGCGCGCTGGTCGGAGACCGCGGTCGGCACCAACGCGCCGGGGACGGCGGTGGCCGTGGACCGTCCGGTGCAGGTGTTCGCGGCGGAGCACTTCATCCGCCGGGTGCAGCCGTGGACGTGCGCGGCTGCACCGGTGCACGATCCACGCACCGGGCGGCTGCTGGGCGCCGTCGACATCACCGGTGGCGACCGGCTGGCGCATCCGCACAGCCTGGGCTTCGTCCAGGCGGTGGCGCGGGCCGCCGAGTCGCAGCTGGCGCTGCTGGATCCGCCCACGCCCGCCGACGCGGCGCCCGCGCTGACGGCGCTCGGCCGTGACGAGGCCGAACTCCGCCTGGATGGCCGGCGGATCAGGCTCGGCCGCCGGCACAGCGAGCTGCTGGTGCTGCTGTCCCGCCACCCGGAGGGGCTGACCGGCGACGAGCTGCTGTGCGCGCTCTACGAGAACGAGTCGGTGACACCGGTGACACTGCGGGCCGAACTGACCCGGCTGCGGCGGCTGCTGGGCCCGGGCCTGCTCGCCTCCCGGCCGTACCGGCTGACCGCTCCGGTCGAGTGCGACGCGACCGTCGTCGAGCGGCGGTTGGAGGCGGAGGCGGTGGCGGCGGCCATGACCGCGTACCCGGGTCCGCTGCTGCCCGCTTCGCAGGCGCCCGCGGTCGTACTGCTCAGGCAGCGGCTGGCGGACGGTCTGCGGGCAGCGCTGATCGCGCACCGTGACCCCGATCTGCTCGCGGACTGGGCACACGCTCCGTGGGGCGACGACGACATCGAGGTGTGGCGGGCCCTCGCGGCGGTCCGGCCGACGGCGGTCGTACGGAGCCGGTTGACCGCGCTGGAGTCCGAGTTGGCGGTGCCCGCGCGCTGACCTGCGGTGCAACGTGGGGGCAACGTTCGCTTCTCTAGCCTGCGCGCCGGAGCTGCCCAACGGCGGGCAGCGCATCTGCGAGGAGGCAGGCCACCATGACCCGTTACGCGGCACCCGGCACCGAGGGTGCGATCGTCTCCTATCAGGCGCGCTACGACCACTTCATCGGCGGCGAGTACGTGCCGCCGGCCCGGGGGCAGTACTTCGAGAATCCGTCGCCGGTGAACGGACAGCCGTTTACCGAGGTCGCGCGGGGCACCGCCGAGGACGTGGAGCGGGCGCTGGACGCGGCGCACGCGGCAGCGCCGGGCTGGGGCCGTACGTCGGTGACGGAGCGTTCCGACATCCTCCTCAAGATCGCCGACCGGATGGAGGCCTACCTCGAACCGCTCGCGGTCGCGGAGAGCTGGGAGAACGGCAAGCCGGTGCGGGAGACGCTGGCCGCGGACATCCCGCTCGCCATCGACCACTTCCGCTACTTCGCGGGGGCGATCCGCGCGCAGGAGGGTTCGCTGGGCGAGATCGACGACGACACGGTGGCGTACCACTTCCATGAGCCGCTCGGGGTCGTGGCCCAGATCATCCCGTGGAACTTCCCGATCCTGATGGCGACATGGAAACTCGCGCCCGCCCTGGCCGCCGGCAACGCCGTCGTCATCAAGCCGGCCGAACAGACCCCCGCCTCCATCCACTACTGGATGAGTCTGATCGCGGACCTGCTGCCGCCGGGCGTGGTGAACATCGTCAACGGCTTCGGTGTGGAAGCGGGCAAGCCGCTGGCGTCCAGCCCGCGGGTGGCGAAGGTGGCGTTCACCGGGGAGACCACCACCGGGCGGCTGATCATGCAGTACGCCTCGGAGAACATCAAGCCGGTCACCCTGGAACTGGGCGGCAAGTCCCCGAACATCTTCTTCGACGACGTCTGGGCGCACGACGACGACTTCCGGGACAAGGCCCTCGAAGGCTTCACGATGTTCGCGCTCAACCAGGGCGAGGTCTGCACCTGCCCGTCCCGGGCCCTCGTCCAGCGCGGCCACTACGCCGAGTTCATGGCGGCGGCGGTCGCCCGCACCCAGCAGATCAAGCCGGGCCACCCTCTCGACACCGACACGATGATCGGCGCGCAGGCCTCCAACGACCAACTGGAGAAGATCCTCTCCTATCTGGACATCGGCCGGCAGGAGGGCGCGAAGATCCTCACGGGCGGCGAACGCGTCGAGTGCGATGGCGAGTTGAAGGGCGGCTACTACGTCCAGCCGACCGTCTTCGAGGGTGACAACCGTATGCGGATCTTCCAGGAGGAGATCTTCGGCCCGGTGGTGTCGGTGACGTCGTTCGACGACTTCGACGACGCGATCAAGCTCGCCAACGACACGCTGTACGGCCTCGGCGCGGGCGTCTGGACCCGCGACACCAACACCGCGTACCGCGCGGGCCGCGCGATCCAGGCGGGCCGGGTGTGGACGAACTGCTACCACGCGTACCCGGCGCACGCGGCGTTCGGCGGCTACAAGCAGTCGGGGATCGGCCGCGAGAACCACAAGATGATGCTGGAGCACTACCAGCAGACCAAGAATCTTCTGGTGTCGTACTCGCCGAAGAAGCTGGGATTCTTCTAGACACACCAAGAAAGGCGCCTGACCAGGGCTTTCAACCGTCAGGCGCCTTTCGCTCAGGCCACCCTCGACCGAGCCCGGCTTGCGCGCTAACTCCCAATTCCTCCCACGACTGCACCCCTCCTGACCAGTGCCTCCGGACCAGTCACGGACCAAACCCTGGTTCAGCGCTCGGGTACGTCACCTTGACTGACGCGCTGCCACTCGTTCATGGACTGCTCGATGAGACGGTTCGCCTGCTCTCGAAGGCCGTCAAGGAACTTGGCGTAGTGGCGGAAGAGAACCTCGATGCTCTGGCCGGCGCGGCGGGCGCACTCGGCCGGGTCCACTCCGGAGTAGAGCCAGAACGAGATCCCGGCATGCCGGAGATCGTAAGGCCGCTTGGCCAGGCGAGAAGAGCGCTCAGTACGAGTCAGGGCATATTCCCGGGCCCGTGCCCACGTGATGCCGTAGGCGGCAGCGTCCACGTAGTTACCAGCCTGGTTCCGGAAGAGCCGACCGTCAGATGCCACGTCGAACCGATTCACATGGGCACGCAGCATGCGCACGAACTGCGGTGGGATGGGAACAGGCCGCGTCGCGCTTGCCGCACGACGCTTGAGCGAGTGCACCTCGTGCACCTCACCGTCGTCGGTCCAGTCCTTGCCAGACGTGACAACCCCGCCCGAGAGGTTCAGCATCCCCCATCCCGTCTTAGGCAAGTGGCATTGATCGATCCGAAGGTGGATGACCTCAGCTGGCCGCATAGCCGCGAAGTACATGCAACCGAAGAATGCTTCAAGATGAGGACCCCGCCCCCGCTGGCGAGCAACGGCCTCGAGCAGCCGAAGTACCTAGTACTACAGCCGGCGGTTTCACGGTGAGTGAGCGCGGGCAGCGCGGGTGCGGTAGTGGCTGGTTCGGGCTCGGACTTGGTGGCGGGTGCGCCAGCGGTGCCAGTGCATG